>NZ_JBTJEQ010000043.1:0-41766 GCF_054456675.1 Jatrophihabitans sp. YIM 134969 | reverse complement strand
GCCCGCGACGACTCGCTCGCCACCGTGACCGGCTGGATCGCGCCCGCGGCGCTGCGCGCGCTCGCCGCGGCGCCGGGCGTGCGGTCGGCGTCGGAGGTGCTCACCCCGATGACCGCGACCGACCCGGCCGGGACCGGCCCGGGCGCGACGGACACGAGCCTCGCCGCCGCGGCCTGCAGCCCGGTCGTCGACGAAGCCGACACCCAGCTCAAGGCCGCCCGCGCCCGCAGCACCTACGGTGTCGACGGCACCGGCGTGACGGTCGGCGTGCTGTCGGACTCCTACGACCGCGACACCGCCGACACCCGCTCGGCCGCGCAGGACGTCGCCTCCGGTGACCTGCCCGGTGCGGCGAACCCCTGCGGCCGGACCTCGAACGTCCGCGTGCTCGACGACAGCGCGAGCGGCGGCGGTGCCGACGAGGGCCGGGCCATGCTGCAGCACGTCCACGACCTCGCGCCCGGGTCGCAGCTGGCGTTCGCCACCGCGTTCAACGGCCTCACCTCGTTCGCCGCCAACATCAAGGCCCTCGCCAACATCGGCGCGAAGGTGATCTCCGACGACGTCACCTACTTCAACGAACCGTTCTTCCAGCAGGGGCCGGTCGACGCCGCGATCGCGACCGTGAAGGCCCAGGGCGTGAACTTCTTCAGCTCGGCCGCCAACAACAACACGCGGGTGAACGGGCTCGACGTCGGGTCCTACGAGGCGCCGGCCTTCCGTCCGAGCACCACGTGCGGGGCGGGTCTCGGCTGCCACGACTTCAACGCGGGCACGGCTGTGGACAACAGCTACGGCTACGCCGTGCCGGCCGGGTCCGCCGTCGCGATCGACCTGCAGTGGGACCAGCCGTGGTACGGCGTGACCACCGACCTCGACATCCTGCTGACCGACGCGCAGGGCAACGTCATCGCGTCGTCGACGAACGACAACCGCACCACCCAGCAGCCGTACGAGTTCGTCCGCTGGGCCAACACCACCGGTGTCGACACGGCGGTGTTCGCCTTCATCGTCAAGGTGGCCGGTTCCGCGAACCCCCGGCTCAAGACCGTCGAGTTCGGCAACGGTGCCCGGATCAGCGACGTCGAGTACCGCAAGCCCACCGGCAACGACATCGTCGGCCCGCAGATCTTCGGCCACAACGGCGGCCCCAACGTCGTCAGCATGGCGGCGGTGCCCTACAACGACTCCACGAGGCCCGAGACCTTCTCCTCGCCGGGCCCGGTGACGCTGTACCACGGCCCGGTGAAGGGCACGACGCCCGCGCCGGCGCTGGCCACCAAGCAGAAGCTCGCGAAGCCCGACGTCGCGGCCACCGACGGCGCGGCCACGACCTTCTTCGCGCAGCTGGTCGGCTCGACCTGGCGGTTCTACGGCACCTCGGCCGCGTCGCCGCACGCCGCCGCCGTCGCCGCCCTGGTCCGCGACGCCGACCCGACCCTCACCCCCTCCCAGGTCGCGTCACTGCTGCGCAGCACGGCGTCGTCGATCGCGAACGGCACGGTCAAGCGCACCGGAGCCGGGTTGGTGAACGCGCTCAAGGCGGTGGCGGGCGCCACCGGCTGACCTGCTCGCTCGGAGTTCCACCGTCCGGGTCCGACCAGCACGCGGTGGGCCCGGCGGCGGGCGGCCCTGACGGCATCCGAACATCCCGGGTACTTGCGGCTGTACCGACGCGCGTGTGAGGGTGCGGCAGCCGGTCGTCGACCGGCTCACACCTGTCCGCCCGGAAGAAGACGTGGCCCGCCGCATGCCCCTGCACCCCTCCCGCCCGTCCCGCCGCGCGAGGCGCAGCGCGCTCGCGGCGACCACCGCCCTCGTGGCCGGCCTGCTCAGCGCGGTGCTCGTCACGCCGGCGGCCGACGCTGCTCCCGTGGCGCCGGCCGCGCCCGCCGCCGTCACGGTGCCGACGCCTCCGGCGATCAGCTGGTCGAGGTGTGCCGGTGGCCTCGGAGCGGCGGGGGCGCAGTGCGGCTTCGTCACGGTGCCGCTGGACTACAACGACCGCTCGGCCGGGACCATCAAGCTCGCGGTGTCGCGGGTGAAGCACACGACGGCCGCCTACCAGGGCGTCGTGCTCGTCAACCCGGGCGGGCCCGGCGGGTCCGGACTGTCGCTGTCGACGCTGGGCCGGTACGTGCCGAACGGCGTCGGCTCGCAGTACGACTGGATCGGCTTCGACCCGCGCGGCGTCGGGTCCAGCGTGCCGTCGATCCACTGCGACCCGGGCTACTTCGGCTACGACCGACCCGACTACGTCGCCACCACCCCCGGCCTGCAACGCACCTGGCTGAACCGGGCGGCGAACTACTCGCAGGCGTGCGCGACGAACAACGACCTGCGCCTGCTCAACCACGTGACCACCCGCGACAGCGCCCTCGACATGGAGAGCATCCGGCTGGCGCTCGGGCAGAAGCAGATCAACTACTACGGCTTCAGCTACGGCACGTACCTCGGCTCGGTGTACATGAGCCTGTTCCCGCACCACATGCGGCGGGCCGTCCTGGACAGCACCGTCGACCCGCGCCAGGTCTGGTATGCCGCCAACAACTCCCAGGACGTCGCCTTCACCACGACCTCGAAGGCGTTCTTCGCCTGGGTCGCCGCCCACGACGACTTCTTCCACCTCGGCAGCAGCGAGAGCGCGGTCGAGGCGCTGTACTACGGGGTGCTGGACCAGTTGCGCCGCAAGCCGCAGAACGGCGGCAGAGTCGGACCCGACGAGTGGAACGACGCATTCGTCCCGGCCGGCTACTACCAGCTGACCTGGAACAGCGTTGCCCAGATCTTCGTGCAGGCGGTCGTCCACCACGACTTCTCCGGTGTGACCGCCTCGATCGAGGGCCCCACCGACGACGACAACGGGTTCGCGATGTACCTCGCGACCCAGTGCACCGACACCTCGTGGCCGTCGAGTTACACCAACACCTGGAAGCCCGACGCGCTCCGGATCTCGGCCCGCAACCCGTTCCTCACCTGGAGCAACGTCTGGTACAACGCGCCGTGCCTGACCTGGCCCGCCGCGCCGCACACGCCGGTCGAGGTGGACGGCAGCGCGGCCCCGCCGATCCTCATGGTCGACGAGCAGTACGACGCCGCGACCCCGTACGCCGGCAGCGTCGAGGTGCGCAAGCGCTTCCCGAAGGCGAGTCTGATCAAGGTCGTGGGGGGCACCTCGCACGCGGTCACGTTGTTCGGCAACGCGTGCACCGACAACGCGATCGCGAAGTACCTCGCGAACGGCACGCTGCCCACCCGCGTCGCCGGGTCCGGCCCGGACAAGACCTGCCAGCCGCTGCCCGAGCCCACGCCCGGTGCGGGCAAGACGTCCGCCGCGCCGCGCGTCGCCCTCCCGGGTCGCGTGGGCTGACCCGCACGGTCCCGGCGCCCGCCGGCCTCCGCGAGGTCGGCAGGCACCCGGCCGGAGTCGAGCCTCGGAGAGGGTGGACGTCGCCCAGGCACCGGGCCACCCGGGGCGGTACCCCGTCCCCCGGGGGCTCGTTGGCGCGACACGCCGGGGCTCGCGTATGCTGGCCTCCGGGTTGCGGCCTTGCCGTCCTCGCATGCCCCGCTGTGGCCGCGGGGACCGGGGATCGAGTTTCCTCTCGCGGGCGTCCGACCCCATGGTTGCGTGCAGCCACCGTCCACTCCGGTGGGCGGTCCGGCGGTGTGCGCCGCGGCCGGTCCGGATCCCCGGGCCGACCTCGTAGCAGTGTGCAGTTCCTAGGCAAGGGCGGAGGCACGTCAGAGAGTCATGGCGAAGAAGGACGGCGCCATCGAGGTGGAGGGCAAGGTCGTCGAACCGTTGCCCAACGCGATGTTCCGCGTCGAACTGACCAACGGACACAAGGTCCTCGCGCACATCAGCGGCAAGATGCGCCAGCACTACATCCGCATCCTGCCGGAGGACCGCGTCGTGGTGGAGCTCTCGCCGTACGACCTGAACCGCGGCCGCATCGTCTACCGCTACAAGTAGATCCCCGTCAGCTCAGCACCCACCGAAGAAGAACGAGGAGGGCCTCGACCGTGAAGGTCAAGCCCAGCGTCAAGCCCATCTGTGACAAGTGCAAGGTCATCCGCCGGCACGGTCGCGTGATGGTCATCTGCGAGAACCTGCGCCACAAGCAGCGCCAGGGCTGAGTCGCAGCCGTCACGTCCCGCGGGACGTGACACCCCGACGCGCACCGACCCAGGCCGGCACCACGCCGGCCAGCCACCCCGGGATCGAAGGCCCGGGCCCGCTCGACGAGCGGGACGGCGGTGCGCACCACACCTTCGAGCGGATGACGGCATCTGCCCGTGGAACGGCAGCCCGAGTCCGACAGCAGTCAGGAAGAGAACGACACGCATGGCACGTCTCTCCGGCGTCGACCTCCCCCGCGACAAGCGGCTGGAAGTTGCGCTCACCTACATCTACGGCGTGGGGCGCACCCGCGCGGCCCAGGCCCTCGCGGCCACGGGCGTCAGCCCGGACCTGCGGGTCCGCGACATGACGGAGAGCGACACGACCGCTCTCCGCGAGTACATCGACGCGCACTTCCAGGTCGAGGGTGACCTGCGGCGCGAGGTGGCGGCCGACATCCGTCGCAAGATCGAGATCGGCTGCTACCAGGGCATCCGCCACCGCCGCGGCCTGCCGGTGCACGGTCAGCGCACCAAGACCAACGCCCGCACCCGCAAGGGCCCCAAGAAGACCATCGCCGGCAAGAAGAAGGCGGGTAAGAAGTAATGCCTCCGCAGAAGCGCGCCGCTGGCGCCAAGAAGATCCGCCGCCGCGAGAAGAAGAACGTCGCGCACGGTCACGCCCACATCAAGAGCACCTTCAACAACACCATCGTGTCGATCACCGACCCCGCGGGCAACGTGATCAGCTGGGCCTCGGCCGGACACGTCGGGTTCAAGGGCTCGCGCAAGTCGACCCCCTACGCCGCGCAGCAGGCCGCCGAGTCCGCCGCGCGCAAGGCGCAGGAGCACGGCATGAAGAAGGTCGACGTCTTCGTCAAGGGTCCGGGCTCCGGCCGGGAGACCGCCATCCGTTCGCTGCAGGCCACGGGCCTCGAGGTCGGGATCATCTCCGACGTCACGCCCCAGCCGCACAACGGCTGCCGTCCGCCCAAGCGCCGTCGCGTCTGACGCCCGAGACCTGAGGAAGAGGAACAGTCATGGCCCGGTACACCGGCCCCGCGACGCGCGTCTCGCGTCGTCTGAACGTCGACCTGGTGGGGGGCGACAAGAGCTTCGAGCGTCGTCCGTACCCGCCCGGTCAGCACGGCCGCTCGCGCATCAAGCAGAGCGAGTACCTCCTGCAGCTGCAGGAGAAGCAGAAGGCCAAGCACAGCTACGGCGTGCTGGAGAAGCAGTTCGCGCGCTACTACGAGGAAGCCGTGCGTCGCCAGGGCAAGACCGGTGACGTCCTGCTGCAGATCCTCGAGTCGCGGCTCGACAACGTCGTGTACCGCGCGGGCCTCGCCCGCACCCGGCGCGCGTCGCGTCAGCTCGTGAGCCACGGCCACTTCCTGGTCAACGGCTCGAAGGTCGACATCCCCAGCTACCGCGTGAGCCAGTTCGACGTCATCGACGTCCGGCCCAAGAGCCTGGACACGACGCCGTTCGAGCTCGCCAAGGCCACCTACGGTGACCGTCCGGTCCCCGCGTGGCTGCAGGTCGTGCCGAACAGCCTGCGCATCCTCGTGCACCAGTTGCCCGAGCGCGCGCAGATCGAGATCCCGCTGCAGGAGCAGCTGATCGTCGAGCTCTACTCCAAGTGATCCACCGCGTCGCTCGCCGCGCCGTCCTCGTCTGAGGCGGCGTGGCGGCGGCGCGCACAACTGAACACCTCACCCCGGACGTCATATGGCGGTCGTCCGAACCCACGAAGGAGCACCACCTGTGCTGATCTCCCAGCGCCCCACCCTGTCCGAGGACGTCCTGGCCGACAACCGGTCCAAGTTCGTCATCGAGCCGCTCGAGCCCGGCTTCGGCTACACGCTCGGCAACTCCCTGCGTCGCACCCTGCTCTCGTCGATCCCCGGCGCGGCCGTGACCAGCATCCGCATCGACGGCGTGCTGCACGAGTTCACGACCGTCGAGGGCGTCAAGGAAGACGTCACCGACATCATCCTGAACCTCAAGGAGCTCGTCGTGAGCTCCGAGAGCGACGAGCCCGTCGTCATGTACCTGCGCAAGCAGGGCCCGGGCGAGGTCACCGCGGCGGACATCGCGCCGCCCGCGGGCGTCACGATCCACAACCCGGACCTCGCGATCGCGACCATCAACACCAAGGGCCGGCTCGAGATCGAGCTGGTCGTCGAGCGCGGCCGCGGCTACGTCACCGCCGCGCAGAACCGGCAGCCGGGTCAGGAGATCGGGCGCATCCCGATCGACTCGATCTACTCGCCGGTCCTCAAGGTCACGTACGCCGTCGAGGCGACGCGTGTCGAGCAGCGCACCGACTTCGACCGCCTGGTCGTCGACGTCGAGACCAAGAACTCGCTGACCCCGCGCGACGCCGTCGCGTCGGCCGGCCACACGCTGGTCGAGCTGTTCGGCCTGTTCCGCGAGCTCAACGACGAGGCCGAGGGCATCGACGTCGGGCCGAGCCCGGCCGAGGTCGCCGACATCGCCGCGTTCTCGATGCCGATCGAGGAGCTCGACCTCACCGTCCGCTCCTACAACTGCCTCAAGCGCGAGGGCATCCACACCGTGGGTGAGCTCGTCGGACGCAGCGAGGCGGACCTGCTCGACATCCGCAACTTCGGCAGCAAGTCGATCGACGAGGTCAAGGTCAAGCTCGCCGGCCTCGGCCTCGCGCTCAAGGACAGCCCGCCCGGATTCGAGCTGTCGCAGTCGGTCGACAACTACGGCTCGGACTTCGAGGGTGGCGAGTTCGCCGCGACCGAGGACGACGGCACCGACTACGCCGAGACCGAGCAGCTCTGACCTCCTCCCGCCGGCCCGGCACCACGCCGGGCCGGCGGGTCACCCACCCCACACACGACCGACGAACCGGAAGCGACTGATCCGATGCCCACTCCCACGAAGGGCGCCCGCCTCGGCGGTGGCCCCGCGCACGAGCGGCTGATGCTGGCGAACCTCGCCACCTCGCTGTTCACGCACGACCGCATCACCACCACCGAGACCAAGGCCAAGCGGATGCGTCCGCTGGTCGAGCGTCTGATCACCTTCGCCAAGAAGGGCGATCTGCACGCGCGTCGCCAGGTGATGACGGTGATCCGGGACAAGGACGTCGTGCACAAGCTGTTCGCCGAGATCGGCCCGAAGTACGAGGCCCGCCCGGGCGGCTACACCCGCATCGTCAAGGTCGGCCCGCGCAAGGGCGACAACGCCCCCATGGCGGTCATCGAGCTGGTCGAGGAACTGTCCGACGCCGCCAAGACCGTCCGTGAGGCCGAGCGCGCCCGCGGCACCAAGTCCGCGCCGCGCAAGGCCGCCACCGGCCGCACGCGCGAGATCGCCGAGGACGCCGCCGCCGAGTCGCCGACCGCCGCCGCGGTCGCCGCCGACGCGGACGCCTCCGAGGAGACCGCGCCCGCCGGTGAGGCCGTCGAGATCAACGAGACGACCGACACCACCGACGACGCCGCGGCCGACGCCGACGCCGTGGTCGACGCCCCCGACGACGAGGGCGAGCTGTCCTCGGGCGACGAGAAGAAGGCTGACAGCTGAGCTTCGCGCTCACGCCGACCGAGCCGCAGCGCGGAGGTCCCCACGCCGGGGACCTCCGGCTGCGGCTCGATCTGTCCTACGACGGCACGAACTTCTCCGGCTGGGCGCTGCAACCGGGCCGGCGGACCGTCCAGGACGAGGTGACCCGCGCGGTCGGCACGGTCCTCCGGCTCGACCCCCCGCCGCGGGTGCAGGTGGCCGGGCGCACCGACACCGGGGTGCACGCCACCGGTCAGGTGGCGCACGTCGACGTGCCGGCCCCCGCGTGGTCCGCGCTGACCGCCCGCCCGACCCCGCCGGTGCGTCGACTCGCGGGCGTCCTGCCGCCGGACGTGCGGATCCAGGGGGTCGCCCCGGCCCCGCCGCACTTCGACGCCCGCTTCGGCGCGATCTGGCGGCGCTACCGGTACCGGTTGTGCGACGCCCCCGGCGGCGGTTCGCCGTTGCGCCGCCTGGACACCGCCGACCACCCCCGCTCCCTCGACGACACCGCGATGGACGCCGCGGCCGCCGGCCTGGTCGGGCTGCACGACTTCGCCGCGTTCTGCCGCGCGCGCGAGGGCGCCACGACCGTCCGCGACCTGCAGCAGTGCACGGTGCAACGATCCGGCGACCTGGTCGAGGTCCACGTACGCGCCGACGCCTTCTGCCACTCGATGGTGCGCTCGCTGGTCGGCGCGCTGCTCGCGGTGGGGGAGGGGCGTCGTCCGGTGGAATGGCCGTCGTCGTTGCTCGACCTGCGTGAACGCACCCCCGACATCACCGTCGCCCCCGCCAAGGGGCTCACCCTCCTCGAGGTCGGCTACCCGCCGCCCGAGGAGTACGCCGCCCGCGCCGAGCAGACCCGCGCCCTCCGCGACGCCGTGTGAACCCTGCCATCAACTCGCGACGGGGTCTCAGCTCAAGCCGGAGACGCCGGGGTTGAGCAGGCCGTCGGGGTCGAGGGCGGTCTTGATCTTCTGCTGCAGCGCCATGACCTCGGGGCCGAGTTGGGCCGCCAACCAGTCCTTCTTGAGGTGGCCGACGCCGTGCTCGCCGGTGATGGTGCCGCCGAGGGAGATGGCGAGGTCCATGATCGCGCCGAAGGCGACGCGGGCGCGCTCGACCGCCGCCGGGTCGCCGCGGTCGATGACGATGACCGGATGGGTGTTGCCGTCGCCCGCGTGCGCGACCACCGCGATCTCGACGTCGTGCTCGGTCGACAGCGCCGCGATGCCGGTCAGCAGGTCGGGCAGCTTCGGCACCGGTACGCCGGTGTCCTCGAGCAGGTTGACGCCGCGGCGTTCCAGCGCCACCAGCGCGAGTCGCCGGGCGGCCACGAGCGACTCGCCCTCGACCTCGTCGGTCGTCGAGTAGACCTCGGCGGCGTCGGCGTCCTCGCAGCACGCGGCGATGAGGGCGATCTCGGCCTCGCCACCGGCTCCACCGACGTCGGACCGGGCGATCAGCAGCGCGCCCGCCGACCGGTCGAGGCCCATGGCCGTCATGTCCTCGACGGCGTTGATGGTGACGTTGTCCATCATCTCCAGCATCGAGGGTCGGAGCCGGCTCATGATCGCGACGGTGGCGTCGGCCGCGGCCGTCGTCGTGGGGAACGAGGCCACGAGCGTCGCCGGCACCTGCGGCGCGGGCAGCAGCCGCGACGTCACCTCGGTGACGATCCCCAGCGAGCCCTCGCTGCCGACGAACAGGTCCTTCAGCGACAACCCGGCGACGTTCTTCACCAACGGCGCGCCCAGGCGCACGACCGTGCCGTCGACCAGCACGACCTCCAACGCCAGCAGGAAGTCGCGGGTGACGCCGTACTTCACGCAGCACAGCCCGCCCGCGTTGGTGGCGACGTTGCCACCGATCGAGCACATCTCGAACGAGGACGGGTCCGGCGGGTACCAGAGCCCGTGGTGGGCCGCGGCCGCCTTGACGTCGGTGTTGAGGGCGCCCGGCTGGGCGACGGCGATCCGCAGCGCCGGGTCGACGGTCACGGCGGTCATCCGCTCCAGCGACAGCGTGATCGCCCCCGCGATGCCCCGCGAGCCGCCGGACAGTGACGTCCCGGCCCCGCGCGGCACGACCGGCACCCGGTGTCGCGACGCCCAGGCCATCACCGCGGACACCTCGGCGGTCGTGCGCGGCCGCACCACGGCGAGCGGGGTCTCGCAGGCGGGGTCGTGCGACCAGTCCCACCGGTACTGCTCGAGCGTCGCCGCCTCGGTGGTCACGATGTCCGCGGGGAGTTCCGCGAGGGCGTCGGTGGGTGTCGCGGTGGTCGTCACGCCCCGAGTCTCAGCCAGCCGGCGGTGACAGGCAAGAAAACGCAAGCGATCGGCAAGGCGTCTCTCCTAACCTCGTGGCCATGGGCGGCAGCATCGAGGTCAACGGCGTACGACGAGTCCTCCCCGACGGCCGGGTGCTGTTCGACGACGTCCGGTTCCGGGTCGGCGAGGGCGCGAAGGCGGCGTTGGTCGGCGCGAACGGCGCGGGCAAGACGACGTTGCTGCGGATCATGGCGGGCGACGACGCCCCCGACGCCGGCAGCGTGCACGTGTCGGGCGGCAACGGCCGGGCCGCGGTGATGCGGCAGTTCATCGGGTCGGTGCGCGACGAGACGACGGTCGAGCAGTTCCTCGCGAGCCTCGCCGACCCCGCCGCCCGGGCGGCGTGGGACGAGTTGCAGGCGTCCGAACTCGCGCTGATGGAGGTCGACGACGAGCCCACCCAGCTCCGGTACGCCCACGCGATCACCGCCTGGGGCGAGGCGCACGGCTACGACCTCGAGGTGCTGTGGGACACCGTCACGGTCGCCGCACTCGGGCTGCCGTTCACGACGGCCAAGTACCGCGAGATCCGCACGCTGTCCGGCGGCGAGCAGAAGCGCCTCGCCCTGGAGCTGCTGCTGCGTGGACCCGAGCAGGTGCTTCTGCTCGACGAGCCCGACAACTACCTCGACGTCCCTGGCAAGCGGTGGCTGGAGGAACGCCTGGTCGAGACGGGCAAGACCGTGCTGTTCGTCAGCCACGACCGCGAGCTGCTGGCGCGGGTGGCGACCCGCGTCGTCACGGTCGAGGGCGGAACGGCCTGGACGCACGGCGGCGGGTGGGCGAGCTACCCCGCGGCCCGCACCGCGCGCCACGAGCGGATGGCCGAGCTGCTGCGCCGCTGGGAGGAGGAGCACCAGCGGCTCATCGACCTGGTCCAGACGCTCAAGGTGCAGGCCAAGATCTCCGAGGTCATCGCGGTGAAGTACCGGGTCCAGGCGGCCCGGTTGGAGCGGTACGAGGCCGCCGGCCCGCCGCCCGCCCCGCCCGAGGGGCAGAAGGTGACGATGCGGCTGCGCGGTGGTCGCACCGGCAAGCGGGCGATCCGCTTCGAGAACCTCGCCCTACCGCAGCTCGACCCGCCGGTCCGGCCGTTCAGCCTCGAGCTGTTCTTCGGCGAGCGGGTCGCGCTGCTGGGCGGCAACGGCGCCGGCAAGAGCCACATCCTCCGTCTGCTCGCGGGCGACGACGTGCCGCACGAGGGTGAGGTGTCGCTCGGTGCGCGGGTCGTGCCCGGCATGTTCGCCCAGACCCACGCCCATCCCGAGTGGTTCGACCGCACGCTGGTCGACCTGCTGTGGCACGGCGACGGTGCCGCCGACGGGCGTCGGGGCGTCGACCGGGGCAAGGCCATGGCCGTCCTCAACCGGTACGGCCTGCGCGACCAGGGCGACCAGACCTTCGCGACCCTGTCCGGGGGGCAGCAGGCCCGCTTCCAGGTCCTGCTGCTCGAGCTCGCGGGTTCCACCCTGCTGCTGCTCGACGAGCCGACCGACAACCTCGACGTCGGCAGCGCCGACGCCCTGGAGGAGGGTCTCGCGGGCTTCGAGGGCACGGTCGTGGCCGTCACCCACGACCGCTGGTTCGCGCGGGGGTTCGACCGGTTCCTGCTGCTCGACCGCGACGGCACGGTGCGCGAGACGACCGAGCCGGAGTTCGGCGACGTGTAGTCGGGGTCGACCGGCTCACCCGGTCAGGCGGGGACCTTGCGGCCGGGCAGCAGGCGGATCGCGGCACCGGTGACCACGCCGGTCCCGCGGGAGCCGTAGAAGCCCGTGCCGCCGTCGGTGAGGATCGCCGCGGTGTAGCGGTCGCCCTGCAGGAACCCGGTGCTGTGCAGTCGGCTGCGCGACTCCAGGCAGCACATCCAGCCCTGCTTGACCTTCCAGCCGCTCGTGGCGCTGGGGAGGCCGAACCACTGGTTCCAGCCGTCGGAGGCGTACTGGGCGGCGTGGGCCATCGCGTTGCTCAGCCACGGCCCGACGGCCGGATCCGCCTTCACGGCCGCGTAGAACCGCACCATCGCCGTCGCGGTGACCTGGGTCAGGCCCCACCACCCGGCCTGGCTGGGGTGGCCGAGGCCGGTGATCCCGTACCGCGACCGCACCCAGTCGGTGACGCCCGCTCCGCCCGCCCGCGGCCACAGCTGGGTCGCGGCGCTGTCGTCGGACAGCGTGACCATGCGGGTCATGAGGTTCGCGGTGGCGGGGTCCGCCTGGGCTCCCGACGACAGCAGCCGGGCCGCGATGAACACCTTGACCAGCGAGGCCGAGGCGTACGGGGAGTTCACGTCGCCCGCGGTGTAGAGCAGCCCGGTGGTCCGGTCGAGGACCGCGACCGCCGTCCGTTCGCCCTGGGCCGCGCCGAAGGCCGCGGCCGCCGCGACCGACGCCGTGAGCCCGGCCGAGCGGGCCCAGACCGACCAGGTGGCCGCACCCCGCGCGTCGCGCAGGACCAGGTGGCCGTCGTCCTGGACCGCGAGGCTCCCGCCGGTCCGGCCGGGCGTGCGTGACGTCCAGCTCGCCGTGCCGGCGGTGGTCCGCAGCACGAGGTTGCCGTCGGTCTGGACCTGCAGGTCCGAGGGCGTCCGCCCGGCGGTGCCCGACGTCCAGGCGGCGCCTCCCGGTCCGCGCAGCACCAGGTTGCCGTCGGCCTGCAGCGTGAGCGAGTAGGTCCGCGAGGCCGACACGATCGCCTCACCCGGCAGCAGGCGGGTCCCGACGGGCAGCGCGGCGGGCGGGGTCGGCGTGCCCCAGACGGTGGACCCGCCGGGGGCGAGGACGACCAGGCGGCCCCCGGCGACACGGGCGGTCGCACCGGTCCGGCCGGCGCTGCCCGACGCCCAGACGCTCCGGGAGTCGGCGGCGCGGAGCACGAGGTTGCCGTCGGGCTGCTGGACGAGTCGGCCGTCCGGCACCCCGGCACGGACGGTCCAGAGCGTGCGGCCCGGCCCGGTCAGGCTGAGGTCGCCCGCGGTCGTGAACGTGAGCGTGTACCGCCGGTCGGTCGAGACCAACCGCTCGCCGGCGAGCATCCACTCGCCCGAGCCGAGGGACGCGCCCGGCGTGGCGGTGTGCCAGACCACCCGTCCGGCGGCGTCACGCAACGCCAGGTCGCCGTCGTCGCCGACCGCGAGCTGACGGGCGCCCACGTTGCCCGTGCTCCACCGCGCGCGTCCGGTGCCGTCGCGCAGGACCAGGTTGCCTTCGGGCTGCAGGACCAGCCGGCTGCCGTCGCCCGTGCCCGCGGTGTGGGTCTGCCACAGCATCCGCCCCGGGCCGGTGAGGGTGAGGTTGCCGTCCGTCCCGACCGTGAGTCGGTGCAGGCCGGCGGGGGCCGTGAGCGACCCGCCCGTCGGCAGGGTCTCACCGGCGGCGAGGGTCGTGCGGGGCGCGGCCTGGGCCGGGGCCGCGACGAGCAGCCCGGAGAGCATCGCCGCGGCGAGGACGAGGGCGCGAGCGGGCAGGCGGCGGCGGGCGGGGGAGGACAGCACGACGACCTCGGGCACCGGCGTCGAGGACGGCTGGGTCTCAACCGGGGGGTGGACGGCGCGAACACGACCCTAACCCGACCAAGACGTACCAACCCGGCGGAACCGCAGATGGGGCCGGCGGGGCAGGCACGGTCAGGGGCAGGTGACCGACAACGACGCCGCCGATTCGTTGCCCGCGCCGGTCCAGGAGACGGTCCCTCCGGCTCTCGGTGTGGGGACGGCCGCTCCGGCGAGCACGCTGCCGTCGAGCGGGGGCAGGCCGTCGACGCTCACGACGCCGGTGGCCGTCGCCAACGTGAGGGTGCCGGGCGCGCCGCCCCCGGTCGGTGTGGCGGTCCCGGTGACCGTGGTGGCGCTGCAGCGCACGTCGGTCACCGGGTACGTCACCTGGCCGGCCCCGGCGACCGCGATCGCGAACGTCCCCGGTGGTGCCGGGGGTGTGGCCGGACCGGAGGTCACGGGCAGGGAGCCCGGCGTCGACGACCCCGTGGACGGAGCGGGTGAGGGAGGGGGTGGCGCGGTGGTCGCGGCGGACGGTGTGGTGCCCGACGGTGGGGTCGACGCGGCCGAGGACGACGGGTCCGACGTGGCCCGGTCGCACGCCGCGACGACCGCGACGGTGAGCGCGGCGAGGACGGGGAACGCGGCGCGACGCGGACCGGACATGTCCGGCAGACTAGACAGAAGGGACCGGGGAGGGGCCGACTTTGCCGGGCTCGGCGCCCGACCGGTACAGTGGCCCGTTGGTGCCCGGCGACGGGCACTGCAGCCTGCGTGCACTGCCCGGCCTCCACGGCCGTCGGCCCGCGCCGGGCGCGTCAGCAGACCGAAGTCCGTCCACCGGAAGCCGTGAGGAACACCGCTGTGCCGAGCACCAAGACGACCACCACGCCGAAGCCGGCGGACATCACGCGCCACTGGCTCGTGATCGACGCCAACGAGATCGTGCTGGGCCGGCTGGCCAGCCACGCGGCCCACCTGCTGCGCGGCAAGCACAAGCCGTACTTCGCGCCCCACGTCGACACCGGTGACTTCGTCGTCATCGTCAACGCCGACAAGGTCGCGGTCTCCCCGAGCAAGCTCGGCGAGTTCCGCTACCGCCACTCGGGCTACCCGGGCGGGCTGTCCAAGCGCACCGTCGGTGAGCTGCTCGAGACCCGTCCGGAGAAGCTCGTCGAGCTCGCGGTCAAGGGCATGCTCCCGAAGAACACGCTCGGTCGCGCCCAGCTGAAGAAGCTCAAGGTCTACGCCGGCCCGGAGCACCCCCACGCCGCGCAGCAGCCCCAGTCGTACGAGATCACCCAGATCGCCCAGCAGCCGGTGTCGCAGGTCGGCTGACGCCGCCCGCCGACCGCCACCGAGACCAGACAGTCCAGGAGAACAGCACAGTGACCAGCTTCGCCGCCCCCGTCGTCGGCCGCCGCAAGGAGGCCGTCGTCCGCGTCCGCCTCGTGCCCGGCACCGGCCAGTTCAAGCTCAACGGCCGCGACCTCGAGTCGTACTTCCCGAACAAGGTGCACCAGCAGCTCATCAAGGAGCCGTTCGTGACCCTCGAGCGGGCTGACACCTTCGACGTCATCGCCACCCTCAAGGGCGGCGGCATCACCGGTCAGGCGGGCGCCCTGCGCCTCGGCATCTCGCGGGCGCTCATCGCCCTCGAGCCCGACGACCGTCCCGCGCTGAAGAAGGCGGGCTTCCTCACCCGCGACCCGCGGGTCAAGGAGCGCAAGAAGTACGGCCTGAAGAAGGCCCGCAAGGCTCCGCAGTACTCCAAGCGCTGACGCGCGGCGTGGCGGTTCCCACCGTGCCCCCCACGGGGGTCCCCCTCGCGCGCTTCGGCACCGACGGCGTCCGGGGCGTCGCCGGCCGTGAGCTCACGGCCGGCTTGGCGCTCGACGTCGCCGCGGCGGCGGTCGAGGTCCTCGCGGCCGAGGTCGAGCGTCCGCTCGTCCTCGTCGGCCGCGACACCCGCCCGAGCGGGCCCATGCTCGAGGCGGCCACGGTCGCGGGACTGCTGTCGTCCGGCGCGCGCGTGGTCACCCTGGGCGTGCTGCCGACCCCCGCGGTCGCGCACCTCACCCAGCTCTACGGCGCGCACCTCGCGGTGATGCTGTCGGCCAGCCACAACCCGATGCCCGACAACGGCATCAAGCTGTTCGGGCCCGGTGGCCGCAAGCTCACCGACGCCCAGGAACGTGCGATCGAGGCCGCGCTCGACACGCCGCGCCGCGAGGTCACCGGTGCCGAGGTCGGCAGCGTCACCGACGGCCGGGCCGCGGCCGCCGAGCACTACCTCGCCCACCTCCGGGAGGTCGGCCGGGCCGACCTCACCGGGATGCGGATCGTCGTCGACTGCGCGCACGGCGCGGCATCGGTCCTCGCGCCCGCGGCGTACCGCCAGGCCGGCGCGGACGTCGTCGTCATCGGCGCGGACCCCGACGGCGTCATCAACGACGGCGTCGGCTCGACCCACCTCGACCACCTCGCCCAGCGGGTCGTCGCCGAGGGTGCGGATCTCGGCATCGCCCACGACGGCGACGCCGACCGCTGCCTCGCCGTCGCGGCCGACGGCTCGGTGGTCGACGGTGACCAGATCCTCGCGTTGTGCGCCGTCGCCCTGAAGGACCAGGGCCGGCTGATCGACGACACCGTGGTCGCCACCGTGATGAGCAACCTCGGGTTCCACCACGCCATGCGTGACGCCGGGATCGAGGTCGTCACCACCGCGGTCGGTGACCGCTACGTGCTCGAGGTCCTCGAGCAGCGCGGGCTGGAACTCGGTGGCGAGCAGAGCGGGCACATCGTGTTCACCGACGCCGCCACCACCGGCGACGGCCTGCTCACCGCCCTGCGGCTCATGGCCCACGTCGCCCGTGCCGGGCGTCCCCTCGGCGAGCTCGCCGGCATCGTGCAGCGGCTGCCGCAGGTCCTGCTCAACGTGCGCGTCCGCGACCGCGAGCAGGTGTCGGGCTCGCCCGCCGTCGGCGCGGCCGTCGCCGAGGCCGAGGCCGCCCTCGGTGACGACGGCCGGGTCCTGCTCCGCCCGTCCGGCACCGAACCGGTCGTCCGGGTGATGGTCGAGGCGCCCACCGACACCCAGGCCCGCCGGGTCGCCGAGTCGATCGCCGAGGTCGTTGCGAGCGTCTGAGCGCACTCCGCGGTCGGCTCTGGTGGACGGTGCAACGTTTCCGGTCGGACCCGGTGGGTACGGTTCCTGCGTGACCGACCGCGACCGTGCCGACGACGACGCGCAGGTCCCGGAGAACGCCGACGCGCCGGTCGCACCCGAGAGCGCGGACCTCCCGGCCGACGGCTCGGTTCCGCCCGGGGTCTCGTCCCCGCCGCCGCGTGGCAAGCCCTCCGAGCAGGTCGCCTGGTCGCTGCGGGTCTCGGCCGAGTGGGCGGTGCGCATCCTGATCGTCGGGGTGCTGCTCTACTTCGTGCTCAAGGCCTACCAGGCCGTGCACCTGGTCGCGTTCTCGTTCCTCATCGGGGTGCTCATCGCCGCGGTGCTGCGTCCGGTGCACGAGTTCCTCATGCACAAGGCGCGCTTCCCCCCGGCGCTCGCGGCGCTCACCTCGGTGCTGCTCGCGCTGGTGGTGCTCTCGGGTGTCGGGTACTTCGTGGCCGATCAGATCAGCTCGAACGCCAACGAACTCGGCGACCAGCTCTCGCAGAGCGTCGAGGAGATCCGCGACTGGCTGGTGAGCGGCCCGTTCCACCTGCAGGAGTCCGACCTCAACAGCCTCTCCGACCGGATCACCAAGGCCATCCAGGAGAACCAGTCCGAGATCGCGTCGGGCCTGGTCGACACCGTGAAGAGCGTGGCCGAGGCGCTGTCGGGCGTCCTGCTGGTCATCCTCACGTCGTTCTTCCTCGTCAAGGACGGCGAGAAGATCTGGAAGTGGCTGCTGTCGATGCTGCCGCGGGCCGCCCGGCCGCGGGTCGACCTCGCGGGCAGCCGCAGCTGGCACACCCTCGGCGGCTACGTCCGCGGGCAGGTCACGATCGCGCTGTTCCACGCGATCACGATCACCATCGCGCTGTTCGCGTTCCGGGTCCCGCTCGCGGCGCCGCTCGGCGTGCTCGTGTTCATCTTCTCGTTCATCCCGGTGATCGGCATGATCATCGCGGGCAGCCTCGCCACCATCATCACGCTGCTCGAGCACGGGTTGTTCACCGCCGTGATCATCGCGGCGATCGTGGTGGCGCTGGTGCAGTTGGAGAGTCACGTCCTGCAGCCGCTCATCATGAGCCGGGCGGTCGAGGTGCACCCGCTGGCGGTGGTGCTGGCGGTGCTCGCCGGCACCAAGCTCGACGGTGTCGCGGGCGCCCTGCTCGCCGTCCCGTTGGTCGCGGTCGGCAACACGGCGTTCAAGGCGCTGCACGGGGTGGCGATCGACGACCGCCCGGTGCGGATCCCGCGCCCGCGGATGCGACGCCCGAAGTCCCGCAACACCACCGTCACCCCACCGCCGCCTCCGCCCACCGCGTAGCGCGCGTCCCGGGGTGGGCCCGCTCACGCCCTACCCTTGACCCTCGTGTGCGGCATCGTGGGGTACCTGGGACCGAGGCCGGCGCTGGACGTCATCGTCGACGCCCTGCGCCGCATGGAGTACCGCGGCTACGACTCCGCCGGCGTCGCGGTCCTGCCGTGGAACCTCGACGGCAGCCTCCCCGCTGGCGGCCCGATCCAGGTCGCCAAGAAGGCCGGGCGGATCGAGAACCTCGACAAGCTCATCGCCGAACTCGGCCCCGAGCACCTCGCCGGGACCGTCGGCATCGGCCACACCCGCTGGGCCACCCACGGGGCGCCCAACGACCGCAACGCCCACCCGCACCTCGACGCCGCCGGCCGGGTCGCGGTGATCCACAACGGGATCATCGAGAACTTCGCGCCGCTGCGGGCCGAGTGCGAGGCCGCGGGCGTCGAGTTCGAGAGCGAGACCGACACCGAGGTCGTCGCCCAGCTGCTGGGCCGCGCGGTCGCGGCCGGCGCCACCCTCGTCGAGGCGATGCAGGCGGTGTGCCGACGCCTGCAGGGTGCGTTCACGCTCGTGGTGCTCGACCGCGACCAGCCCGACGTCATCGTCGCGGCCCGTCGCAACTCCCCGCTGATCCTCGGCATCGGCGACGGCGAGATGTTCCTCGGCAGCGACGAGACGGCCTTCATCCCGTTCACCCGCCGCGCGGTCGCGATCGGGCAGGACGAGGTCGTCGAGCTCACCGCGGGCGGCTACCGGGTGACCACGTTCGACGGCCTGGAGGTCGACGGGCGTCCCTACACCGTCGACTGGGACCTCGAGGCCGCCGAGAAGGGCGGCTACCCGTACTTCATGCTCAAGGAGATCGAGGAGCAGCCCGACGCCGTCGCCGACACGCTCCGCGGTCACCTGGTCGACGGTCACATCGTGCTCGACGAGTCCCGCCTGGACGTCCAGACGCTGCGCGACGTCGACAAGGTGTTCGTCGTCGCCTGCGGCACCGCCTACCACTCCGGGATGATCGCCAAGCAGGCCATCGAGCACTGGACCCGCATCCCGGTCGAGGTCGAGATGGCCTCGGAGTTCCGGTACCGCGACCCGGTGCTCGACCGGCAGACTCTCGTCGTCGCGATCAGCCAGTCCGGCGAGACTGCCGACACCCTCGAGGCCGTCCGTCACGCCCGCGACCAGCGCGCCACCACGCTCGCGATCTGCAACCGCAACGGTGCCCAGATCCCGCGCGAGTCCGACGCCGTCCTCTACACGCACGCGGGGCCGGAGATCGGGGTCGCCGCGACCAAGACCTACACCTCGCAGATCGCCGCGACCCTGCTGGTCGGCCTCGCGCTCGCGCAGGCCCGCGGCACCAAGTACGGCGACGAGATCCAGCGTGAGTACGACGCCCTGGCCGCGGTCCCCCTCGCGATCAGTGAGGTGCTCGAGACCAACGAACAGGTCCGCGGGATCGCCCGGGAGATCGCGGGCAGCAAGGCGGTGCTGTTCATCGGGCGCCACGTCGGCTACCCGGTCGCGCTCGAGGGCGCGCTCAAGCTCAAGGAACTGGCCTACATGCACGCCGAGGGGTTCCCGGCGGGCGAGCTCAAGCACGGGCCGATCGCGCTGCTCGAGGACGGCCTGCCGGTCGTGGTGATCATGCCGTCGCCGACCGGTCGGCCGCTGCTGCACCAGAAGATGCTCTCGAACATCGCCGAGGTCCGGGCACGCGGCGCCAAGACCGTGGTCATCGCCGAGCGGGGCGACACCGCCGCCGCCACGCACGCGGCGCACCTGATCGAGGTGCCACGGGTGCCGACCCTGCTGACGCCGATGGTCACCTCGATCCCGCTGCAGGTGCTCGCCGCTGAGATCGCCCAGGCGCGCGGGTTCGACGTCGACAAGCCCCGCAACCTCGCCAAGTCCGTCACGGTCGAGTAGCGCCCGCGTGGCGGTCATCGGCGTCGGGCTCGACGTCGTCCCGGTCGAACGGTTCGCGCTGGCGCTGCACCGGACCCCGTCGATGCTGACGCGGCTGTTCACGGAGGCCGAGCGCACGACCCCGCACGGGGAGCCGCGGGGCGCCGAGTCGCTCGCGGCCCGCTTCGCCGCCAAGGAGGCGCTGGTCAAGGCGCTCGGCCGGCCCGGAGTGGGGGAGTGGACCGACGTGCAGGTCGACACCGACGACGTCGGACGCCCGGTGCTCACGGTGAGCGGCGCGGTCGCCGAGCACGCGGCCGCCAGGGGGATCGCCCACTGGCACGTCTCGCTCTCCCACGACGGCGGCATCGCCTCGGCTGTCGTGATCGCCGAGTCCTGACCTCGCGCGTGGCGCGGACATCGTTCCCCGACGTCGTTCCCGAACCGGGACTCGAAACTGTCGCAGGGGCGTGTTCCACTGACCGCATGGTGCAGCGGATCGGTGCGGTGGTCGGGGCGGTCGTCGTCGTGCTGGGCGGACTGGTCGCGGTCGCCGCGCCCGGTGCGGCGGATCCGGTCCCCGAGGTGCAGGCGGCCCTTCCGCCGGGCGGGTCGTTCGTGCCGGTCGTCCCGCAGCGGGTGCTCGACACCCGCAGTGTCGGCGGGCCGACCCAGCAGACCACCGTCGACCCGCGGCCGGCCCTGCCCGCCGGTGGGGGCGTGGCGGCGGTGCTGCTCAACGTGACGGTCGTGAACGCGACCGGCGCGGGCTACGTGACGGTCGGCAGCAGCACGAGCCGGACCTCGAACGGCAACTACGTCGCCCACCGGGCCTCGGCCACGCTCGCCCTCGTGCGGCTGCCGGCGAGCGGACTGGTCCCCGTCACGTCGTCGGCCCGCGCCGACATCGTGGTCGACGTGCAGGGCTACGTCACCACCCCGGCCGCGGCCACCACCGCGAGCTTCACCCCGCTGCCCACGCCCACGCGCATCGCGGACTCCCGGAACGGGTCGGGTCTCACCCCGTTCGTCGGCGCCACGACGCAGACCCTCGCGGTGCGCGAGCTGTCCGGCGTCCCGGCCGACGCCACCGCGGTGATCGCGAACGTGACCGTCGCGAGCGCCACCGCCTCGACCTACGTCACGGCCTGGTCCGGCGCCGAGGCGCGCCCGGGTGTCTCGACCGTCAACGCCGGCCGGGGCGACATCGTCGCCAACCGCGCGTTGGTCCCGCTCGACCCCGACGGCGACGCCGCGTTCTTCAACGCCGGCGGCACCACGAACCTGGTGGTCGACGTCGTCGGGTACCTGTCCCCGGACCCGTCCGGCTCGTACTACACGCCGGTGGCCGCGGGCCGGGTGCTCGACCGCTCGGGGACCTCCTCGGTCGTCGAGCCGACGGTCGACAGCGTCGTCGGCGGCCCGAACGTGCTGGCGCCCTCGGTCGACGACCTCGCGCCGACCACCGCGGTCTGGCTCACGCTCGTCGGCGACCACCCCGCGGGCCGCGGCTACCTCACGGCGCGGCCGGGCGGCGGCCCGGTCGCGACATCCGACCTCGACCTGGTCCCGAACCGCGCGGTCGCCAACGCCGGCCCGGCGACGCTGTCACCGGAGGGCACGGTCCTGGTCACCACCTCGGCCGCGAGCCGGGTCGTGGCCGACCTGTCGGGGTGGTTCCGCGCGGCCCCGGCCCCGGCGGCGCCGGGGCTGTGGTCCAGCACCCGCTACCCCGACTACACCGACACGCCGGCCCGCACCGACACCCAGCTCGCGGACGCCCCGGGCGCGCTGCCGGAGTACTTCGCCCGCGGGGTGTTCGCGGGCCAGAACGCCCGCACCCCCACGGCGGCCTACGCCATCGCCCCCGACACGACCGTCGACCAGGCCACCTACCCGATGTCGGAACCCGGTGCGGTCGACCTCTGGCGACCCCCGACACGGGTGGGATCGCTGACCGGCGTCACCCGGCTCGCGACCGCCGGGGCCCAGACCACGGCAGCGGTGTACGCCCTCACCGCGGTGGGGCAGGTGTACGGCTTCCAGTCCAACGCCCACGGCGAGCTCGGGACGGCGCCGAACGGCTTCATCACCTACCCGCTGCGGCCGACCCTCGTCCCGCTCGGCGTCGTGGCCACCGCGGTCTACGCGGCGCAGGGCGTCGGCTACGCGGTGGGTCTCGACGGCACGGTGTACTCGTGGGGCCGGGCCGACACCGGGCAGCTCGGCCGCACCCCGACGGCCACGCCGTGGGTGCCCGCGCGCGTCGACGCGCTCACCGCGCCGATCGCGATCGCCGGTGACGGCCGGCTGACCTTCGCCGTCGACGCCGATGGTGGCACCTGGTCGTGGGGCGCCCCGGTTGGTGCCGCGGCGCGACCGACCCCCACCCCGTACGCCGGGGTCTGTGCGAAGGCGACTGCCCTGCACGCCGACTACAACGGCGTCTGGGAGCTGTGTGACGACGGCACCGTGGTGCAGCTGAGCCGGCTCGGGGCGGCCGTCCGCACGCCCCTGCCGGTCGCCGGCGCGACGCAGATCGGTGCCGGGGCGGGCTACGACAACGGCATCCGCGTGCTCACCGAGGACGGCCGGGTGGCCGACGTCCCCTCGACCGGCACGGCACGCTACGAGGGCGGGTTCGCGAACGTCACCGCGGTGAACGGGTCGCCGGGGGTGCAGATCACGCAGGTCGGGACCGGCGGCTGACGGCGCGCGGCCGACGGGCGGGTAGGACCAGAGCCGTGACCATCTTCCTGACCGGCGGCTCGGGCTACATCGGGTCCGCCATCCTGAACCACCTCGTCGAGCGCGGCCGTGAGGTCCGCGCCCTCGCCCGCAGTGACGAGTCCGCCGCCGCCATCGAACGTGCCGGCGGTACACCGGTGCGCGGCGAGATCACCGACACCGACCTGCTCGCCCGGGAGGCCGCGGCCTCGGAGGGCTTCGTCCACACCGCCGCCACCAGCACCGCGGCCGACGCCGACCACGACGCCGCCCTGCTCGACGCCGTCCTCCCGGCCCTGGCCGGCAGCGGCAAGCCGTACCTGCACACCAGCGGGGTGTGGATCCACGGCAACGGGCAGCACATCACCGAGGAGTCCCCGCTCGCGCCGCCGGAGCTGACCACCTGGCGGCTGCCCCTCGACGCCCGGGTGCGCGCGGCGGCCGCCGACGGTGTGCGGTCGGTCCTCATCGCGCCCGGCATCGTCTACGGCCACGGCGGCGGCATCCCGAACATGGTGAAGAGCGCCCCGCGGGCGGACGGCGCGCTGCTGTACGTCGGCGAGGAGCAGCACTGGACCACCGTCCACGTCGACGACCTCGCCCGCCTGTACGTGCTGGCGTTCGACAAGGCCGCGGCCGGCTCCTACTTCCTCGGGGTGGGTGGCGACAACCCGCTGGTCCAGGACCTCGCCCGGGCGGCGAGCCACGCCGCCGGTCTCGACGGCCGGGTCGCGCCCGAGCCCGAGGACGAGGCCCGTGAGCGCCTCGGTGCGATGTACGACGCCCTGGTGCTCGACCAGGAGGCGACCGGCGACCACGCGCGCGAGACCCTCGGGTGGAAGCCGCGGGCCCGGACGCTCGTCGACGAACTGGTCGTCGGCTCCTACGCCGACCTCGACGGCTGAGGCGCGCCGTGCAGGCCGTCCACACCGCGGGTGACGTCCGGGCCGCCGAGGCGCGGTTGTTCGAGCAGGTGCCCGAGCGCGACGTCATGCTCCGCGCCGCGACCGGGCTCGCGGTGCAGTGCGCGGCGATGCTGCGGCGCGTCTACGGCGCGCGGGTCGTCCTGCTGGTCGGGTCGGGCAACAACGGCGGTGACGCCCTGTTCGCCGGGGCCTGGCTGGCCCGGCGGGGTGCAGAGGTGCGGGCGGTCCTGGCCGCACCCGACAAGGCGCACGCCGACGGCCTGCACGCGTTGCGCCGCGCGGGCGGACGGGTGGCCGGGCCGGAGGTCGTCGCCACCGCCGACCTCGTGGTCGACGGCCTGCTCGGGATCCGCGGCGCCGGCGGGATCCGCCCGCCCGCCGACGCCTGGGCCGCCGCCGTGCGTGAGGCCGGGGTGCCGGTCGTGGCGGTCGACATCCCCTCGGGCGTCGACTCCGACACCGGACTGTTGCACGAGGCATCGATCCGGGCCGACGTCACGGTGGTGTTCGGCGCGCTCAAGCCGGGTGTGGTCAGCGGCGGAGGGGCGGCCGCGGCCGGGGAGGTGCGCCTGGTCGACATCGGCCTCGGGCCGTACCTGCCCGACCCGCAGCTGACGGTCCCCGCCGCCGCGGACGTCGCCGCCTGGCTGCCGAGCCCCGGCGCCAGCGGCGACAAGTACACCCGCGGGGTCGTCGGCGTGGTCGCCGGTAGCGCGCAGTACGCCGGGGCGGGCGCGCTGGCCACCGGGTCGGCGGTGCACGGCGGGGCGGGCATGGTCCGCTACCTCGGCGGCGCCCCGCAGGGCATCGTCGAGCGCTACCCCGAGGTCGTCGTCCACCCCGACACCGCACCGCACGAGGTGCGGGTGCAGAGCTTCGTCGTGGGCCCGGGTCTGGGCACCGACGACGCCGCCCGCAATTCGCTCACCGACGTGCTCGCGGCCGAGGTGCCGGTCGTCGTCGACGCCGACGCCATCACCCTGATCGGGCAGCACGACGATCTCCGGGCGGCGTTGCGAGCCCGGACCCACCCGACCGTGCTCACCCCGCACGACCGCGAGTTCACCCGGCTGTTCGACCTCGACGACGACCGGGTCGCCTCGACCCGCGCCGCCGCCGCGGCGATCGGGGCCACGGTGCTGCTCAAGGGCAACGCCACGGTCGTGGCCGACCCCGACGGCACCGCCTGGGTCAACCCGACCGGCACCCCGTGGCTCGGCACCGCCGGCAGCGGCGACGTGCTGTCCGGCCTCATCGGGTCGCTGCTCGCCGCGGGCCTCGCACCGGGTCACGCCGCGGCTGCCGGGGCGTTCGTGCACGGCGTCGCGGGTCAACTCGCCGCGGCCGACGGTCCGCCCGCCGCCGAGGACGTGCTCGCCCGGCTGCGCGCCGCCTGGCGCTCGGTCGCCACCCTCGCCTGACCGGGAGAGCCGCCGGCCCGTCCCGTTGACGTCGAGTGGCGCACCGACCCGTCGAGTGGCGCGCCCGGCCGCGCCACTCGACGCCCGGCCGCGCCACTCGACCGGGCGGAGCGGGGGTTCGGGATACTGGCGACGTGCCTCACGCCGTCGCGAGCATCAACCTCGACGCCATCGCCGCGAACGTGCGCACCCTCGCGGCGCGCACCGACGCCGCGGTGATGGTCGTGGTCAAGGCCGACGGTTACGGACACGGCATGCTCCCGGCGGCCCGGGCCGCGTTGGCCGGCGGCGCGCACTGGCTCGGCGTGGCCACCCTGGACGAGGCCCTGGCGATCCGAGCCGACCTCATCGACGCCCCGCTGCTCGCCTGGCTCTGGACCCTCGACGAGACCGACGCCCTCCGCGAGGCGATCGCCGCGGGCGTCGACATCGGCGTCAGCACGGCGGCCCAGCTCGACGCCGTCCACGACGCCGCGGCGTCGAGCACGACGGCCCGCGTCCACCTCAAGATCGACACCGGCCTCTCGCGCAACGGCGCGACCCCGGCCGACTGGCCCGCGCTGGTCGAGGCGGCGGCCGAGCGGCAGGACGCCGGCACGGTCGAGGTCGTCGGGATCTGGAGCCACCTGGCCCGCGCCGACGAACCGGACGAGCCGACCACCGCCGAGCAGACCCGCGTGTTCGAGCAGGCGCTCGCGGTCGCGGCCGCGGCCGGGCTGAGCCCGGAGGTCCGGCACCTCGCGAACTCGGCCGGGCTGCTCACGGCGCCCGCGACCCACTACGACCTGGTCCGGGTCGGCATCGCGGCCTACGGCCTCGACCCGGTGGTCGGTGGCACCCCCGACCTCGAACTGCGGCCCGCGATGACCCTGCGGGCCCGGGTGGCCCACGTCAAGCGGGTGCCGCCGGGCAGCGGGGTCAGTTACGGCCACCGCTACACGACGACCCGGGAGACGACCCTCGTGCTGGTCCCGGTCGGGTACGCCGACGGCGTGCCGCGGGCCGGGTCCGACCTGCTGCCCGTGACGGTCGGCGGCCACGAGGTCACCATCGCGGGCCGGGTGTGCATGGACCAGTTCGTGCTCGACGTCGGCGACCTCGAGGTCCACGAGGACGACGAGGTCGTGCTGTTCGGCGACGGCGGTCCGAGCGCCGCCCGGTGGGCCGACCTGCTCGACACCATCCACTACGAGATCGTCACCCGCATCGGGCCGCGCGTGCCCCGCGTCCACGTCGGCGGTGCCGCGTGAGCCGCAAGGGCGTCGTCGGGGGTGTGGTCGGCGGTGTCGCCGCGCTCGGAGCCGCCGGTGCCGTCGCCGCGGCCGCGCAGCAGCGCCGGTCGGTCGGCAAGCTCCGCGAGCTCGCGGAGGCCGAACCGGAACGGTTCAGCCCGCTGCCCGCCGACCGCGCGGGCACGGTGACGGCCGGCGACGGCGTCCCGCTGTACTACGAGGAGGTCGGCCCGGCCGACGCCCCGCTCACCGTGGTGTTCGTGCACGGCTACACGCTGACCATGGCGTCGTGGTGGTTCCAGCGCCGCGACCTGCAGCGTCGGTTCGGTGACGAGATCCGGATGGTCTTCCACGACCAGCGCAGCCACGGCCGGTCCGGACGTTCCACCACCGCCCACAGCACGATCGACCAGCTGGGCCGCGACCTCGCCGACGTCCTCGCGGACCGGGTCCCGCACGGCCCGGTCGTGCTGGTCGGTCACTCCATGGGGGGCATGACGATCATGGCCCTGGCCGATCACGATCCCGAGCTGTTCGGCGCCGGGGGCCGGGTGCGCGGGGTCGCGTTCGTGTCGACGTCCTCGGGGCAGCTGTCGAAGAACACCCTCGGCCTGCCCGGCGTCCTCGCCCGGCTGCAGGCGCCCGTGCTCGCGGTCGGTGTGCGCCTCGCCCGCTGGCAGACCGACAACGTCGAGCGCGGCCGGCGCCTGGGCAAGGACGTCGCCTGGAACTTCACCCGGCGCCTGAGCTTCGACGACCCGTCCGTCGACCCCGCCACGATCAAGTTCGTCAACGACATGATCTCGGCGACCCGCGTCGACGTCGTCGCGGACTTCCTGCCGGCGCTGCTGAACCACGACAAGGCCGACGCGCTCCGGCACCTCGAGGACACCGACGTCGAGATCGTCGGCGCCGACCACGACGTCCTGCTCCCGCTCGCGCACAGCAAGGCGATCGCCGCGGCACTGCCGCACGCGCACCTGACGGTGGTCGAGAACGCCGGGCACATGGCGTTGCTCGACCGACCCGAGATCGTCGACGACGTCATCGGCGGCCTCATCGAGCGAGCGTTGCAGTCTGCAACGAAGGTCGCGAGCTGATGGCCGGAGGGGTCCGGGGCGGCCCGGGCGGGCCGCGGCTGCCGGTCGACACCGCGTCCGCGCTGACCACCCGACTCGGCGGACGTCAGCCGGCGCTGCTGGCGACCGCCGCCGACACCCAGGAGTTCGGCCGCCAGCTCGGCGAGACGCTCCGGCCCGGCGACGTCGTGGTCCTGCGGGGTCCGCTCGGCGCCGGGAAGACCGTGCTGGCCAAGGGGATCGGTGCCGGGCTCGGCATCACCGAACCCGTCACGTCGCCGACGTTCGTCATCGCCCGCGTCCACCCGCACGGCCGGGTCCCGATGGTCCACGTCGACGCGTACCGCCTCGGCGGAGTGGCCGAGGTCGACGACCTGGACCTCGACGTCGACGTCGAGGACTCGGTCACCGTCGTCGAGTGGGGCGAGGGGGTCGCCGAGCAGCTGACCCCGGACTGGCTGCTCGTCGACGTCGAACGCCGCGACGACGACGTGCGGGTCGTGACCCTCCACCCGCACGGCGAGACCTGGGCGGACCGACTGTGAACGTGCTGCTGATCGACACCTCGACCGAGCGCTCGCTGGCCGCCGTCGCGCTCCTCGACGGCACGGGGGAGGTCGTCGCCGTCCACGAACGCTTCGCCGACGACGGCAAGCGGCACGGCGAACTGCTCGCGGGCCTGGTCGCGGGCGCGGTCGAGGACGCCGGGATCGCGACCTCCGACCTCGACGCGGTGGTCGTCGGGGCCGGACCGGGGCCGTTCACCGGTCTGCGGGTCGGCATCGTCAGTGCGGCCGTCACCGCCGACCTGTTGCGGGTTCCCCTGTACGGCGTGGTCTCCCTCGACGCGATCGCGGCCTCGGTCGAGGACCGGCCGCTGGTCGTCGCCACCGATGCCCGTCGCCGCGAGGTCTACTGGGCGCGGTACGAGGCCGACGGCCGCGGCACCGGCCCGCAGGTGTCGGTCCCGGCCGAGGTCGACCGGGCCGGTGCGGCCGTCACCGGCGGGGGAGTGGTCCGCTACGCCGACGTCCTCGGAACATCCATCGGGCTCGACCACCCCACGGCCGCCGGACTGGTGCAGGGTGCACGCGACCGACTGGTGCAGGGTGCACCGACCGAGACGGTCGAACCGCTGTACCTGCGCCGCCCCGACGCCGTCGTGCCCACCGGCCGGAAGTCCACGGTGCAGCGCAGCGGATGACCGTCACCATCGTCCCGATGCTGCCGGGGCACATCGACGAGCTGATGGTCTTCGAGCGGGAGCTGTTCGGCCCCGAGGCGTGGTCCGCCCACGGCTACCGCATGGAGCTCGCCGACTCCCGCAACCGCTGGTACGTCGTCGCGCTCGACCCCGATGACGACGACCGGCTCGTCGGGTGGGCCGGGATCATGCTGCTCGGCGAAGAGGCCGAGATCCTCACCGTCGGGGTCGTGCCGTTCCGTCGCCGCCAGGGCGTCGCCTGCCTGCTGCTCGACGCGCTGGAGTCGCACGCCGCGGGGCGGGGCGTCACGACCGTCTTCCTCGAGGTCCGGGTCGACAACGTCGGGGCCATCGCGCTCTACGAGGGTCGCGGCTACGAGCGGGTCGGCACCCGCCGCGGCTACTACGAGCACGGCCGGGTCGACGCCTCCCTCATGCGCCGCGACCTCGCCGCCTGATCCACGCCCGGGTCGTCAGCCCATCGTCTTCTGCCCGTCGAGGGCCTCGCGGAGCAGGTCGGCGTGCCCGGCGTGCTGCGCGGTCTCGGCCACCACGTGGGTGAACACCCGCCGGGCCGAGCGGGTCGCGCCGGGGCGGAACCACGGCGCGGCCGGCAGCGGGTGCGCGAGGTCGAGGTCGACGGTGCGCACCAGGGCGTCCGTGCGCTCGGCGACCTCGCGGTAGAACGCCAAGACCTCGGCGAGGGTCTCGTCCGGCAGCAGGGTGAACTCCCGCTCCCGGGCGGCCCAGTCCGGCCCGCCCTCCGGGACCTCCTGCGCCGAGGTGCCCTCGACCACGAAGCGCGCCCAGCCGTCCTCGGTGGCGGCGACGTGCTTGACCAGCCCGCCCAGCGACAGCGTGGTCGAGGGGATCGGGGTGAGGCGGGCCTGCTCGTCGGTCAGGCCCTCGACCGTCCGCAGGAACAGGTACCGGTGCGAGGCCAGGGTGTCGAGCAGGTCGGCGCGCTCGTCGGCGGGATGCGTCATGGCGCTCACGCTAGGCGTCGATCAGGAAGCGTCCGTTCCGCTTGCGAGCACGACGTCGAACCGCACCCGCGACCACGGGCCGTCCACGACCCGGCCGTCCGGGGTCGGCGTGCCGGCCGGTTCCCGCCGGAAGTCCTTCACGAGGGACTCCCGCACGCCGAACACGCTGTCCGCCAGGCTCGCGCCGCCCACGAAGATGTGGGTCACCACCCGGCGGTGGTCCGGCGCCGTGACCATGAAGTGCAGGTGGGGCGCCCGCATCGGCGACCGGTTCGTTGCAGTGAGCAACTGTCCCACCGGGCCGTCGTCGGGGATGGGGTACGGGGTGGGGGTCAGCGCCCAGAAGCGGTAGCGGCCGTCGTCGTCCGCGGTCAGGTGGCCGCGGGCCGAGGTGCGGCCGTCCGGGTACTGGACGTCGTACTGCCCGTCGTCGTCGGCCTCCCACACCTCGATCAGTGCACCGGGCAACGGTTCGCCGTTCGAGGAGCGCACCGTCCCCTCCACCCAGCACGGCTCGCCCGGTGCGCCCGCTGCGATGTCACCGCCGAGCTCGATCGCCGGGGAGTTCTCGACGAAGAACGGTCCCCAGACCGTCGCCTCGGTGACCTCGCCCGCCGCGGTGTCGTTGACCGTGATGGTCTGCATCGAGAGCCCGAGCACGTCGGACAGCAGGATGAACTCCTGCCGCCGGTCGTCGGTGATGTGCCCGGCCGCGGTGAGGAACGCGATCGCCCGCTCCCACTCGGCCTCGGTGAGGCGGGTCTCGCGCACCACCGCGTGCAGGTGCCGCACGAGCGAGGTCATGATCTCGCGCAGCCGCGGGTCCGGGGTCGCGGCGAAGCTCGCGACCACCTCGTCGGTCAGCGCCTGTTCGCGGTCGTCCTGCTCGTTCACGGGTGTCCTCCGGACCAGGCGTCGTGCAGCAACTGGGTGAGCGCGGCGGCGTCGACCGGCCGCGGGTTGGAGTCCGGCACCGCCGGGAGGATGAGCTCGACGGCGCGGGGGATGGCGGCCTCGGTGAACCCGAGCTCGGCCAGCGAGCGCGGAGCCCCGAGGTCGTCGCACCAGGCGCCCAGCCCGGTGACGGCGTCGGGCACCCCGAGGGCCCCGGCCAACGCGGCGGCCTGGTCCGGCGCGGCGGGGGCGTTGAAGGCCAGGACGTGGCGGATGACCACGGCGTGGGTCTCGGCGTGCGGCAGGCCGAAGGTGCCGCCGAGGGCGTGGCAGATCTTGTGGTGCAGCCCCGACCCGGCCGAGGTGAACGCGACCCCCGCGAGGTGGCAGCCGTACTGGCACAGCTCGCGGCCGGCCAGTCCGGTCGGGTCGGCCACCACGGCCGAGAGCCCCGCCCGCAGGGCTCGCAGCGCCTCGAGACCCAGCGCCCGGTTGATCGGGTCGGCGTGCGGTGCCCACCGGCCGTCGACCACGTGCGCCACGGCGTTGAGCCCCGACACCACCGACAGCGGCACCGGCAGCGACGTGGTGAGCGTGGCGTCGTAGACCACGGCCACCGGCAGCACGGCCGGGTCGGTGCCCGTGCGCTTCACGCCGTCCTCGGTCAGCCCCCACACCGACGTCGCCTCGCTGCCCGCGTAGGTGGTGGGCACGGCGACGATCGGCAGCCGGTGGGTCAGGGCGACGGCCTTGGCCAGCCCGATCGCCGATCCGCCGCCGACCGCGACCAGCGCGTCGACCCCCTCGGCGCTCGCCCGGGCGCGGGTGGCCTCGGCGAGGGCGACCGGCACGTGCTGGGTCACCTCGGTCTGGAACACGGCGTCCGGACGCCCGGTGACCAGCCCCGCCGCGCCCCGCGTGCCGACCACCATCGGGCGGGTCGAGCCGAGGGCGTCGAGTTCGGCGCTCACGGCGTCCGCCGCACCGCCCGACCCGAACCGCACCCGCTGAGCGAGGGTCTCGTGGACGAACCGCATCACGCGACCCCGAGCACGGCGCCGAGCGCCTCGACCAGGGCCGTCGTCGGGTCGGCCGGCAGCGACCGGGCGCGCCAGCCCACGTGCGTGTCCGGCCGCACGAGCAGCACGCCGTCGTCGTCGACCTCACGGACGGCCGCCCACTCGAAGTAGAGGTCGGTGTGGTCCTGCCCGGGACCGATCGTCACGCAGGCCACCTCGACGCCGAACCGTCCGGTCGCCGCCGCCGCGGCGGCCGACCACGCCGCGGCGCCGTTCACCCCGGTGAGCAGGGTGAATCGGCCGTACGGCGCGAGGTCGTGGGTCGACACCCGGCGGCGGGCGTCGCCGACCCACACGTGCGGCAACCGGGCCCCGGGAACGGTCGAGGGCTGGTAGTACAGCTCGGGGTCCCGGGCGGGCTCCGGCCGTGGCGACCCGTCCCCGACCACCGCGGCCGAGGTGTAGAACTGCCCGAGTTCCACGCCGTGCGCGTTGAACTCGTAGTTCTTCAGTTCCATGGCCTTGGCCAGGGCGTCGCGCTTGTGGGCGCCCTCGGGCGTCGCGGCCTTGCGTTCCTCGATCTGCGCGACCATCTCCGCCTCCGTCTGGCCGGGGGCGACGCCGAGCGCGTCGAACAACCCGACGAACTCGCGGCTGGACTTGTTGGCGCGGGTGACGATCTGGGCGGCGACGGGCGCGCGTTCGGCGGTGTACGTCTCGAGCAGCGCCGGACCCGCCTGACCGCGCAGGACGGCCGCGAGCTTCCAGGCGAGGTTGTAGCTGTCCTGGATGGAGGTGTTGGAACCCAGCCCGTTGCTCGGCGGGTGCTTGTGGACCGCGTCGCCGGCACAGAAGACCCGGCCGCGCTGCAGGGTCGTCGCGTACTGCTCGTTGTTGCCCCACAGCGAGTAGCCGGTGATCTCGACGTCGAGGTCGGGGTCGCCGACCAGGTTGCGGACGATGGCGCGGGCGGCGGCGTCGTCGACCTGCGGCGGCGGCCGGCTGATGTCGTAGCCCCACACGATCAGCCACTCGTCCCACGGCCGGACCATCCGCACCAATCCGGCGCCGATCCCGCCGACGTCGGCGCCCGGCTGGATGACCCAGTACAGGACGGACGGCCGGTGCCCGACGAGCGCGGCGAGGTCGGCGCGGAAGGTGATGTTCATCGACCCGGCGACGTCCATCTGCCCCTCCACCGGCAGGTCGAGGTCGGCCGCCACCTTCGACCGCGCGCCGTCGGCGCCGATGAGGTACCTCGCCCGCACCGCGAACGGCGTGCCCGTCAGGCGGTCGAGGACCTGCACGGTGACGCCGTCGTCGTCCTGCTCGTGCGAGAGGTACTCGGCGGAGAACCGCACCTGCGCGCCGCGGGCGGCTGCGTTGCGGACGAGGATCGGCTCGAGGAACGTCTGCGGGATGTCGCACGGCAGCGACGGCGAGGCCAGCCGGTAGTCGGCGAACCGCGCGGGGTGCGTGCCCCACGTGAGGATCCGCCCGAGTTCCTCGCCGGCGATCGAGGTGCAGAAGACCGTGTCGCCCATGAGCTCGTGCGGGGTGGCGTCGGCGAGGACCTGGTCCTCGACGTCCAGGTCGCGGAAGATCTCCATCGTCCGCTGGTTGGTGATGTGCGCGCGCGGCGTGTTCGCGGTCCACCGGTACTTGGTGATGACCATCGTCTCGACGCCCAGGGAGGCGAGGAACAGGGCCGCCGAGGCACCCGCGGGGCCGGACCCCACGATGAGCACGTCGGTGGTCACGACACCGCCGGCCGCGGGCGGAGCGGTCGCGGTGAGTCCGTCGTCGAACGTGGGCACGGTGCCTCCCGGGGTGTCAGGGCGTCGTCGCCGCTGTCGGACCCCCGCAGTGTGGGCACGTCATGGCGTCAGCCGGAAGGCGTTGGCGGAATCGAGCACCCGGCGCGCCAGCGTCCGGGCGTCGTCCCGAACCGTTCGGTGAAGCGGCGCGTGAAGTACGACGTCGAGCGCAGCCCCACCCGCCCCACCACCGCGGCGAGCGGGAGGGCGGGCTCACGCTCGAGCAGGCCGCGCGCCCGCTGCAGGCGCTGCTCGAGGATCTCGCGGGGCACCGAACCGTCTGCCGCAGCGAACTCCCGCGACAGTTGTCGCTCGCTGACGCCGACGGCCGCGGCGATGGTCGCCGCCGACAACGACGGGTCGGCCAGGTGCCAGGCCACGTACGCCCGGGCCAGACCGACACGGACCGGGCCGACCGGCCGCTGCGCCACCCGTGCGACCAGCGCCCCCGCGAGCGGGTGCAGGCGCCACGGTTGGTCGGTCGCCGTGAGGGCGCGGGCGAGGGCGGCGGCGAGCGGGTCGACGCGGCCGTCGACGTCGAGGTGCACCGGTTCCGGCCAGGCCACCCCGGACGCGCGCGGCACGGTCAGCACGACCTCGTCGACCCCAGCGGGGAAGGTGCGGGTGAACGGCCGGTCGGCGTCGAACACCAGCAGGGTGCCGCGCCCCGCGGTGAGCTCGCGGGGCCCCGACCGGAAGCGGCCGGTCGCGCCGAGGGGCAGGACGAACGTCAACGCCGCCGTGGGGGAACTCGCGACGTCGGCCGCCGACCTCTCCACCTCGTGGGCCGACGTACGCACCCGGGCGAGGCGGAGCGGTCCGAGCCGGTGGTTGACCTGGGCGGCGTCGAGGTCGTCGTTCCCGACCCGCAGGCTGATGAGGGCGGCCGCGTTCCACGCCTCCCACCGCCTGACCCGAGTCGCAGCGGGGAGGCCCGCGGTGGTGAACCGGTCGACGTCGACCGGCGCGGGCGCGCCCATCGCCCGACCCTACGACGACCGGGCGGCCTGGACACCCGTGGCGGCACCGTGGGTCGGCGCGTCGCCGGCGTGCGGGCCGGGCACGGTCGGAGCGGTCCGCCCCGGACGCATCAGCACCGCGACCGCGACGGCCGCGACGACCCCGACCCCACCGGCGACGAGCATGACCTCGCGCAGGCCGTCGACGAACACGGTGTCGAACCGGTCGGCACCGGGCGTGCCACGCAGGGCGGCCGCGCCACCACCGGCGAGCCCCTGGGCGACGCGGTCCGCGCCGGGCACCCCGAGGTCGGTCAGCCGGGTGGTCATCGCCGAGGTCAGCACCGTGCCGAGCACGGCGAGCCCGAGCGCGAGGCCGAGTTGGCGGGCCGTGTTCACCGCGCCCGCGGCCATGCCGCCGCGGTGCAGCGGCACGGTCGACATCGCGGCGGAGTTGAGCACCGGCAGCGTGATCCCGACCCCCACACCGGCGACCGCCAGCCCGGCGAACAGCGCCGGCCAGTCGGCCGCCCCGCGCAGTTGCAGCGCCATCAGCAGCGACCCGAGCCCGATGAGCAGGACCCCGCCGGCGATGACCGGCCCGGGCGGCCGCCCGTGCAGGACCCGCGAGCCCGCCGCGCTCGCGACCAGCGCGGCGGCCGAGAGGGGCAGTCCGCCCGCGAGGCCGGCCTCGACGGACGAGAGCCCGAGCACCGACTGCAGCCAGATCGAGACGAACACCAGGGAGGAGAAGGCGACCAGGCTCGACGCACTCCCGGCGAGCAGCGTGCCGGCGAACACCCGGTGGCGCAGCAGGGCGAGGTCGAACATCGGGGCGGCCGTCGTCCGCTCGCGGACCACGAACGCGGCCAGCGCCACGAGGGCCACGGCGAAGCTGGCGAGCGGCCGCGCGTCCCCCCAGCCACGCGAGCCCGCCTCGATGAGCCCGTAGGTCAGGGCACCCGCGAACAGCGTGAAGCTGACGACGCCCGGGACGTCCAGCCGCGAGGTCGACCGGTGGTCGTGCGGGCTGAGGGCCACGACGCCCAGCACGACGGTGACGACGGTGACCGGCAGGTTGACGAAGAAGATCCACCGCCAGCCGGCGTGCTCGGTGAGCAGGCCGCCGACCACCGGCCCGATCGCGGTGGCGGCACCGGCCACCGCGCCCCAGATGCCGTAGGCGGTGCCGCGGGCGCGACCCTGGTAGGAGGAGTTGAGCAGGGCGAAGGTCGTCGCGAACATCGCCGCGCCGCCGATGCCCTGCGCCGCCCGCGCGGCGACCAGCACCGCGACGTTGCCGGCGAGACCGCTCGCCAGCGAGGCGGCGGCGAACAGCACCAGGCCCACGAGGTACACGCGGCGGTGGCCGAGCCGGTCCCCGAGCGTCCCGGCGGCGAGCAGCGTCGCGGCGAGGACGAGCGCGTAGCCGTCGACGACCCACTGCAGGTCGGAGAAGGTCGCGGAGAGGTCGACCGCCATCGCCGGGAGGGCGACGTTCACGATCGAGACGTCGACCAGCAGCATCAGGGATCCGAGGCACACGGCGACCAGCGGCCACCACGTCGGCTTCGGGGACGTCGGGTTCACAGATGTCATGGGGACGAGCCTGCCCGAGGGTGCTGACTTCCGGCGCCCACCGCGGAGAACGTGCACACTTCCTCCATGACCGTGCCCGGAAGACGTGTGACCGTGACGATCGACGATCTCGACCGGCAGATCCTCCACTGCCTGGTGCTGGACGGACGGGCGTCGTACGCCCGGATCGCCGAGGTGCTCGAGGTCTCCGAGCAGACCGTGGCCCGCCGGTACGCCCGCCTGGTGCACGAGGGTGTCGCGCGCGTCCTCGTCGCCCGCAACACCGTCGCCGCCGGCGAGTCCGACTGGTTCGTGCGCCTGCGCTGCCGGCCCGACGGCCTCGAGGCGGTCACGGCGGCCCTGGCCCGCCGCGACGACGCGGCCTGGGTCGCGATCACCTCGGGCGGCTCGGAGGTGGTGTGCGCGATCCGGCCGCCGCTGCACGGTGACGACCTCGGGGCCGACGGCGGGGCGGTGCTGCTCGACCGGCTGCCCCGTTCCTCCGCGGTGCTGGCGATGCAGGCCGTGATGCTGGTGCGCAAGTTCGACTCCGACACGTCCGAGTGGACGGCGTTCAGCCCCGGCCTGCCGGCGGGGGCCGAGCAGGCGCTGCTCGCGGGCCGCGGGCGACGTACCCCGAACGAGGTCACCGCGGACGCCGACCTGCCCCTGCGCCCCGACGACGGGCCATTGCTGGACCTGCTCGCGCGTGACGGCCGGGCCACCCACCGCGCCCTCGCGGCGGCGACCGGCTGGTCGGAGTCGCGCGTGGCCCGCCGGGTCGCCGACCTGCTGGGGTCGGGCGCCGTCGACGTCGACGTGGACGTGTCCGTCGACGCGCTCGGCTTCCGGACCTTCGCCTACCTCTGGGTGACCGCGGCGCCGGGCCGGGTCGAGGCCCTGGGGTGGGAGCTCGCCCGGCTGCCGCAGGTCGCGTTCGTGGGCGCGGTGACCGGCACCGCCCCGCTGCTGGTCATCGTCCTGTGCCGGACACCCGAGGAGCTCTACGGCGTGGTCACCGGTGCGGTCGGTGGCCTGGCCGGGGTGACGGCCGTCGACGTCGCCCCCGTCTCGCGGCGGGTGAAGCAGGGCGGGACGATCGTCGAGCGGGGCCGGCTCGCCCTGCCGGGTCGGGTCTGACACCCACTGGCACGTCCATCGGGACATGCACAGCCGACCCCCGGGACGACCCTGTTGAGGGGCTGGCACTCTCAGCGGTAGAGTGCCAATCAGACGGCTCCGGTCGATCCCCGCGACGGCGGCCGGACGTCTGACCAGACCGCTCCTGTACTTCCCGGCCGCGCCGCGCGTGGCCGCCCGAGTCCCGTTGGAAGGAATCCACAGTGACCGCTACCAAGGTCAGCATCAAGCCGCTCGAGGACCGCATCGTGGTGCAGGCGAACGACGCCGAGACCACCACCGCGTCCGGCATCGTCATCCCCGACACCGCGCAGGAGAAGCCCCAGGAGGGCACTGTCCTCGCCGTGGGCCCGGGCCGCATCGACGACAAGGGCAACCGCGTCCCACTCGACGTCGCGGTCGGCGACGTCGTGCTCTACAGCAAGTACGGCGGCACCGAGGTCAAGTACGCGGGCGAGGAGTACCTCGTCCTCTCGGCGCGCGACGTCCTCGCCGTCATCGAGAAGTAGTCGAGCCAGCACCGCAGCTGAGGCGCGGAGCGCCTCTCCCGCACGAACCACCGCCGGGTCCGGGTCTCCCGGGCCCGGCGGTGTGGTCTGCACGCCCGCTCCAACCCGTTTCGGAGAGAACCCCACATGGCCAAGCAACTGGTCTTCGACGAGAAGGCCCGCCGCGCGCTCGAGCGCGGCATCGACAAGCTCGCCGACACCGTCAAGGTGACCCTCGGCCCGCGCGGTCGCAACGTCGTGCTCGACAAGAGCTTCGGCCCGCCGACCATCACCAACGACGGCGTCACCATCGCCCGCGAGGTCGACCTCGAGGACCCGTACGAGAACCTCGGCGCCCAGCTGGCGAAGTCCGTCGCCACCAAGACCAACGACGTCGCCGGTGACGGCACCACCACCGCGACCGTCCTCATCCAGGCGCTCGTCGCGCAGGGTCTGCGCAACGTCGCCGCGGGCGCGAACCCGATGGCCCTCAAGCAGGGGATCGACGCGGCCGTCGCGGCCGTCAACGCCGCGCTCGACGACGCCGCCACCCCGGTCGACGACGAGCAGTCCATCGCCCACGTCGGCACGATCTCGGCGCAGGACGCCACGATCGGGGCCCTCATCGGCGAGGCCATGACCAAGGTCGGCCAGGACGGCGTCATCACGGTCGAGGAGAGCAACGGTCTGCAGACCGAGCTCGAGTTCACCGAGGGCATGCAGTTCGACAAGGGCTACATCTCGCCGAACTTCGTCACCGACCAGGACACCCTCGAGGCCGTCCTCGACGACCCGTACCTGCTCATCACGACCCAGAAGATCTCCTCGCTCGCCGACCTGCTCCCGCTGCTGGAGAAGGTCGTCGAGGCCGGCAAGCCGCTGGTGATCATCGCCGAGGACGTCGACGGCGAGGCGCTGTCGACCCTGGTCGTCAACGCGATCCGCAAGACGCTGTCGGTCGTCGCGGTCAAGGCTCCCTACTTCGGGGACCGCCGCAAGGCGTTCCTGCAGGACCTCGCGATCGTCACCGGCGCGCAGGTCGTCGCCCCCGAGGTCGGGCTCGCGCTCGACTCCGTCGGGCTCGACGTGCTCGGCACCGCCGGCCGCGTCACGGTCAGCAAGGACACCACCACCGTCACGCACGGCACTGGCGACACCGCCGACATCGCGGGCCGCGTCCAGCAGATCAAGGGCGAGATCGAGACCACCGACTCCGACTGGGACCGCGAGAAGCTCCAGGAGCGGCTGGCGAAGCTCGCGGGCGGCGTCGGCGTCATCAAGGTCGGCGGGGCCACCGAGGTCGAGCTCAAGGAGCGCAAGCACCGCGTCGAGGACGCCATCTCGGCCACCCGTGCGGCGGTCGAGGAGGGCATCGTCATCGGTGGCGGCGCGGCCCTCGTGCAGGCCGCCGCGGCGGCGCTGGAGACCGACCTCGGCCTCACCGGCGACGAGGCCACCGGCGTGGAGATCGTGCGTCGCGCGGTGTCCGAGCCCCTGCGCTGGATCGCCCAGAACGCCGGGACGAACGGCTTCGTCATCGTCGACAAGGTGAAGAACCTGCCGGTCGGCCAGGGCTGGAACGCCGCCACCGGCGAGTTCGGCGACCTCGCCGCCGACGGTGTCGTCGACCCGGTCAAGGTCACCAAAGCCGCGCTGGCGAACGCCGCCTCGGTCGCAGCGATCGTCCTCACGGTCGAGAGCGCCGTCGTCGACAAGCCGGAGGAGCCGGCGGCCGACGCCGGCCACGGTCACTCGCACGGCGGGCACGGCCACTCGCACTGAACCGGCTGCGGCTCCGCGCCGCACCCACCCCGACGGCCCCGGTTCCTCCTCGTGGAGGGCCGGGGCCGTCGTCGTCCGTCGCGTCAGGTCAATCGTTGCGCCCAGCAACGGTCATGCTCACGTGAACGAGATGCCCTTCAGGCTGCCGGTACCCCCGCCGACCGAGGCGGGGTTGAACACCTTCACCGTGCGCGACCCCGTGGTCGCCGTGGCGGGCACCCGCACCGTCACGGTGATGGTCGTCGCGTCCACCACCGTCACGTCGCTCAGCTGCGCCCCGGGGATCGAGACCACGAGACCCGCCACGAACTTGCTGCCGGAGATGGTCACCGTCGAGGTGGTGCCGCGCGCGAGGGTCGCCGGCGTGATCGACGTGATCTTCGGCGCGGGCCAGACCGTCACGCAGTTCGTGCACGTGCCCTTGCCGCCGTCGGGGTTGACGACGACGACGTTCCAGGCGCCGGTCGGCGTCGAGGACGCCAGCGTCACCAGCGCGGTGGCCGAGGTGGTGGACGACACCGTCGTGCTGGTGGCCGCGACCACGGTGCTGCCGCGCACGAGCTTCACGTCGGCGCCCGGCTGGAACTGCGTCCCGCTGAGGTTCATGATGACGTCGGTCGCGCCCACCGCGAGGTTCGGCCGGTCGGTGCCCGTGACGGTCGGGCGGGCCACGACCGCGAAGCACCCGGTGCAGGTGTTCGACTGACCGGACACCGTGATGGTCACCGAGCGCGGCCCGGCGGCCGCCGAGCCGGACACCACGAAGCTGGCGGTGATCGTGGTCGGGTCCACCACCGTCACCCCGTTCACGGTGACCCCGCTGCCGCCCGTCACGGCCACGGTGGCGCCGGCCGCGTAACCGGTGCCGCTGATCGTGACCGGCACGGTGGTGCCCTGCGCACCGGAGCCCGGCACGACGCCCGCGACGGTGGGTCCGTTCGGGTTGCCGTTGACCACGGTGCCGGTCCCGCTGCCGTCGGCCACGGTCGCCTCGACCGGGTTCGACAGGACCAGCGTGAACGACTTCGGCGGGGCGTAGGTGCTCACCGTGGCGAGCTGCACGTTCACCGTGGCGGTGGTCTGACCGGCTGGGAGCGTCAGCGTGCCGCTCGTCGCGGTGTAGTCCGTGCCCGCCACCGCCGTTCCGTTGACCGTTGCATACTGCACACTCGCCGGCAGGCCCGACGGCACGTCGAGCGACACGGTGAAGGTGACCGTGCCGCCGCCCGCGGCGCTCGTGGCGCCCTCGGCGTCGTTGACGGAGAACGCCGGCGGGGCGTCGTCGTCGTCGATCGTCGCGGTCGCCGTGCTGGTGCCGAGCGAGCTGCCACGGGGGTTGGACAGCACCAGACCGAACGTCTCGTCGTTCTCGTGCAGGGTGTCACCGACGACCGAGACCTGGACCGTCTTGGTCGTCTCGCCCGGCAGGAAGGTCACCGTGCCGGTCTGGCCCGCGTAGTCGACACCGGAGGTCGCGGTGCCTGCCGTCGTCGCGTAGTCGACGACCGCCTGCACGGGCGAGGCGCTCGCGAGGGTCACCGTGAACGTGGCGGGCGTCGTACCGCTGCTGCGCTCCGTGACCACTGCACCGCCCGCGACCGAGACGGCCGGGTACGCGGTCAGCGTGAGCGTCACCGCGGTGGCCGTGTACCCGACCACCCAGTACCCGCCGGCCGCGGGCACGTCGACGCCCGTCACGGATGCGACCGTGCCCGTGCGGCTGCTGCCTGAGAGCACCGTGCGCACGTCGCCGATCGCAGGCACGCCGGTGGTGGTCACCGCGAGCTTCAGCGCACCCGCGTTCACCGCGCCGGACGCCGACACCCGCGTGCCGGTGGTGGCGGCCTCGGTGACGGCGAGCGTCGTGCCCGCCGTGGTGTTCACCGTCCCGGTCACGGTCAGCGTCCCGGTGCCGCCGGTGTCAGGTGCAACGGTTCCCGCACCCGACACCGCACCGCGCACGGTGCCGGATCCCGTGAGCGTGCCGCCGTTGATCCGCACCTGCGCGGTACCGGCGTTGAGGGTCGCGCCGGCGGTCACGGTCGTGGTGCCGCCCGACTGCGTGAGCGACGCGGTGACCAGGGACCCGCCGGTCACCGCGAGCGTGCCGGAGTTGGTCAGGCCGGAGCTGGTCAACGTCAGGGACCGGCCCGAGCTGAACGAGCCGGAGTTGACCGCGAGCGGGATGAACGCTGCCGTGCCGGTCGACGCCGCGGTGACCTGGCCGCTCGCGCCGATCGCGACCGTGGCGGCGTTCGTGGTCACGGTGTCGGGCAGCGTGATCGACCCGGTCACGGCGTTCCAGGTGCCGCCGGTCAGGGTCCCGGTGACGAGGTTGGTGACGATCGGCAGCGACGCCGTACCCCTCGTGACGGTGAGCGTCCCACTGTTGGTGGTCGTCACGCCGAACGTGACGGTGGTGCCGGTGGTGGCGAGGGTGACGGTGGTGGTGCCGGCGTTGACGACGGCGTTGGTGCCGGGGCCGCCGAAGTCGGTGATGCCGTTGGTGCCGGTGCCGGTGCCGGTGATGGTCCAGGTGCCGCCGGTGGCGTTGGTGAAGCGGCCGCCGCCGTAGAAGCCCCAGTAGCCGCAGCCGGTGTCCCAGGTGAGGGTGCCGGTGTT
>NZ_JBTJEQ010000042.1:0-42740 GCF_054456675.1 Jatrophihabitans sp. YIM 134969 | reverse complement strand
CGCCCAGGCCGCTCGGACCGCGGCCGCGGGTGACGACGGCGCGCCCGCTGCGACCCGCGCCCTGGCCGGGGTCGCGTGGAGCGCCGGCATGGCCGCGACCTACGCGCAGGTCGTGACCCACCGCGCCGACGAGAACGCCGTGGCCAAGGACCTCGCGGACTTCGACCTCGCCGCGCAACGACGCCTGGCCCGGACCCGCCTGCTGGTGCGCGTCGGCCCGGCACTGGGTCTCATGGGCACTCTGATCCCGTTGGCGCCCGCGCTCGACGGTCTGGCTCGCGGCAACACCCGCGCCCTCACCGACAACCTCCAAGTCGCGTTCAGCATCACAGTGCTCGGCCTCCTGGTCGGTGCCGTCGCCTTCGGCCTGTCGCTGGTGCGGGAGAACATGTACGGGCAGGACTTCTCCGACCTCGAGTACGTCGTGTCGGTGCTGATCGACGACGTCGCAACCACGCCGGGAGACGGTCCCGCGGCCACGAAGGTCGAGGCGACCTCGTGAAGGTCTCGCGCCGCGCCCGTCGGTACAACGACGCCTCGGGCGACCCACTCGACGGCCTGGTCAACCTGTTCGACGTCGGCATCGTGCTGGCGGTCGGGTTCCTGCTCGCCGCGCTCGCCTCGCAAGGGCTCACCGGAGTGCTGTCCAGCGACGCGCAGTCCGGGCGCCCGCAGAACACCATCACGCTGCAACCCGGCGACGTCGTGCGGACCGCGCCACCGACGCCGCAACTCACAGCGGGCCAGGGCACGCCGGTCGGGCAGGTCTACCGGCTCGACGACGGGCAGCTGATCTACGTGCTACCCAGCGGGATCGCGACGTCGGTGGCACCCGAACCCACCGCGACACCCACACCCACCGGCTGACAACGCTGTGGACTACTGGACCCGGGCGTTCACCCAGGCGTGGGACCTCATCGTCTCCGGTCAGCTCAACGGCATCGTGTGGGTGACGCTCAAGGTCGCAGCGATCCCGACCGTGATCGCCGCGGCGATCGGACTGCCGATCGCGACGGCGCTGGGAGTGGGCCGGTTCCGCGGTCGCGGAGCGCTGCTCGCGGTTGCCAACGCCGGGCTGGGACTGCCACCGGTCATCATCGGGCTGCTGTTCGTGCTGCTGTCACTGCCGGCCAGCGGACCCCTGGGAACACTGCACATCCTGTTCACGCTGCGGGGTGTCTACATCGTGCAGACCGTGCTCGCCCTGCCGGTGATCGTCGCGCTGTCGGCGTCGGCGGTCCGCGCCCTGCCGACCGGGTTGCTCGATCAAGCGCGGGCGTTCGGTGCCGGTCGGGTCGCCGTGGCCCTGCTGGCCCTGCGCGAGGCGCGGGTCGGGATCCTCGCCGCGCTCATCGCCGCCGTGGGGTCTGCGTTGTCGGAGGTCGGCGCGGTCGTGCTGGCCGGCGGCAACATCGACGGCCTGGACCAGACGCTCGCCAGCGCTGCGCTCCAGCGGGTCGAAGCCGCACAGTTCGTCGATGCGCTCGCCATCGGCATCGTCCTGCTCGGTCTGATCCTCGTGGTCAGCGCCGTGCTCACCGCGGTGCAGCACGGCGGTGTCCGCCGCGAGCGGTGGAAGGAGCCCGCGTGAGCGCGGCCCTGTCGGCATCCGGCGTGCGGGTCCGGCGAGGCCGGCGCGACGTGGTCACCGGCGTCGACCTCCACGTCGAGGCCGGCGAGGTCGTCGCCGTGCTCGGCCCCAACGGCGCGGGCAAGAGCACGTTGCTCGCGGCCCTCGGCGGGACGCTGCCGGTCGCCGCCGGCACCCTCACCCGCAGCGGACGCGTCGCGACCGTGCTGCAGACGCCGGGGCTCGCACGGCGATCCGCCCGGGCCAACGTCGAACTCGCCCTGGCCTGGTGGGGTGTCCCGCGCGGCCAGCGGCGCGCGCGGGCCGAACTGGCGCTGCAGGCGATGCAGGCGGGCGACCTCACCCGGCGGGCCGCCACACGGTTGTCCGGCGGCGAGCAGCGGCGGATCCACCTGGCCCGGGCCGTCGCCGTCGCGGCCGACGTGACCCTGCTCGACGAACCGTTCGACGGCCTCGACCCCGCCACCCACGTGGCCCTGCGCGAGGACACGGTCGACGCACTGCGCGCGACGGGCAGCGCGGTGGTCGTCGTGCTCCACGACCGCGCCGATGCCTGGGCCGTCGCCGACCGGGTCGTCGTCCTCATCGACGGCACGGTGCGCGCCGACGCCGCCCCACGCGACCTGTTGCACGCGCCACCGAGCATCGAGGTCGCTCGCTTCCTCGGTTACGACGGCGAGTACGCAAGCCCCGACGGCCTGATTCTCACGCGCGCAGCCGGCGTGGCGGTCGACATCACCGGGAGCGTGCGCGGGACGGTCCTCCGCGTGATCCCCACCGAGGACCACGCCCGTGTCGCGGTGGACACCGGACGCGGCACCGTGTGGGCTCTCGACCCCGGCCAGCGATGCGCACCCGGTGACGAGGTCGCTCTCCGGATCGACCACGGTGTCAGCTTCGGCCGGACGTGAGCCAGCCCTCTGCCTGATCCGCAGTCGCTGTCAGTCGACGGCGGCGAAGTCCGTTCGGGTCGCCCGTCGGATCGAACGCGGCGACGTGCGTCGTCGGTCGACGCACGTCGCCGGTGTCGCTACTCGACGCCGATCATGACCTCCGTCGACTTGACCAGGGCGGTGACGGGGTGTCCGACCTCGAGTCCGAGGTCGGTGACGGCGTCCTTGGTGATGGATGCGGTGATGTGCTGGCCGCCGGGCAGTTCGACCTTGACGATCGCCATGACGGAGCCGAGGTCGATGGCGGCGACGGTGCCGCTGAGCTGGTTGCGGGTGGACAAGCGCATGTGGACTCCTGGGTTCGAGACGGCTGGCGTGACATTCGAGCGGGGACGGTAGCGACGTCCCACGCCGCGCGCGAACAGCACCGAACCCGCGTGAACCGAGACGAACCTCAGCCGCGTGTGCGGCGTGTCAGCCGACCGGTTCGCGCGTGGTTCAGGGGTGGGCGGCAACGCCGCGCACCCGCCACGTCCTCGGCGACCGGCGTCGACCGAGCGTCAGGTGAACGCCGTGTCCATTCCTCGCAGTCGAGTCACGACCCGTCGCCCGTGAGCCGGTGTGGTGACCAGCCAGCGGTCCGGTCAGGTCGATCGCTGACCTCCGCATCCTCCCGTACCCGACTGATGTAGCGCCTGGGGTGGTGACGGGCTACCCGTGGTGCTGGCTTCGGACCCGATGGTCGGCGGCCTTGCGTCTCGGTAGGAGATCTCCGCCCGCGGCCCGAAGTGGCTGACCCGGTCGTCCTCGCGGCGGCGGATCGGCCACCGCACCCGCGACGCCCGCGCGGAACGTATGGCGCGAGGACAACCAGCGGATCCGCAGGTGCGAGACGAGGAGCCAGTCGATCCGCGCGAGCCTGGCCGCGCGCCGACCCGCCACGACACCGCCACGGGCAGACAATGGCGGGCATGTCGGTGCCTGGATCCGCGCGATCTTCGTCATCTGCTCGAGCTGTCATCGCCGCGCGCTGCTGCTACGGGCTGATCGCTGCGGTCATCACGACCGCGTCGACCATCCAGCTCGTGCTGCTGTTCACCGGCGGCGCTGACGCCAACTCCGGTGACAGCAACGCGTCCCTGTCTGTTGGCACGCGGCTGGTCCACCTGTTCAGCTACTTCACCATCGACAGCAACATCATCGTGCTGGCCGTCAGCATCGGCCTCCTGGTCGATCCCGCCAGAGACGGCCGGCTCTGGCGAGTTGCGCACCTCGACGCCCTGCTCAGCATCGTGATCACGGGACTCGTCTTCGCCATCGTGCTGGCACCCCACGTCCACCTCACCGGAGCTGCGCTCGCCGCCACCATCGGGTTCCACTACATCAGTCCGTGGGCCACTCTCGTCACCTGGCTCGTCTTCGGGCCGCGTCCCGCGTTCACCTGGTCCACCGCCGCCTGGGCGTTCGTCTGGCCCGCGCTCTGGATCGCCTACACCTTCGCCCACGGCGCCGCGACCGAGTTCTACCCCTATCCCTTCCTCGACGCCGCCACGAAGGGCTACCCGCGAGCGCTGGCCGGGACCGCCGTCGTTCTCATCGTCGCCATCGCACTCGCGGTCACCCTGAAGCTCGGCAGCCGACTCCCCGCACAACTCCACCCTCGGGCCACGATCCGTGCCGAAGACCGGGGCCAGAGATCGTGACGACACCCGGTAGGGCGTGATGGGTCAGCGGTTCGCCACCCGCCGAGGGATCCGCCGAGCCTCACCGGCTCGGGAACGAGCAGGGTTTCGGTTCAGAGCGTGCCGATCCAGACCGCAGTCGTCACGCGAGGACGAGCTCGAACTCGTTGCCGTCGGGGTCGGTCAGCTCGACGCGGTCAGCGTCGGTCCGGCCAGTGCGGGCGGCGCCCAGACCGGTGAGCCGCTCGACCTCCGGACCCAGTTGCTGTTGCGGCACAGTGATCTCGAAGCGGTGGCGGTCATGTTCACGGCGGGGGGCAACGGGTGGTCCGCCCCACGCCACCTTGGTGCCGCCCGCCGGTGACTGCACGGCCGTCTCCTCGTCCTGGTCCCACACCAGTGGCCACTCCAGGGCGGCGGACCAGAACAACCCGACGCCCCGGGTGCCGTCGCATGCGAGCTCGCCCAGGAGTCCGCAGCCGGCGAGGAAGGAGTTTCCCCTTTCGATCACGCAGAACTCGTTGCCCTCCGGGTCGGCCAGCACCACGTGGCGCTCGCCGGGCTGCTGACCGACGTCGAGAGGGGTGGCGCCGAGGGCGAGCGCACGAGCGACGTTCTCGTCCTGGGTGGCGTGGTCGCTGGTGAGGTGCAGGTGCACCCGGTTCGGCCCGGACCTGGGCGACCGGGTTGCCACGAACCGCAGGGCGACCTGTGTGTCGGAGCCGGGCACGACCAGTCCCCGAGATCCGGCAGCGGCGGGCCGACCGAGCAACTCGGCCCAGAACGTCGCCAGCAGGTCGGGGTCACGCGCCTCGGTGGCGAGGGTCAAGCGGGAGGCCACGACCCCAACGCTATGCCAGCCCACCAAACGTGTGGAACTCCGCGTCGGTGAGCCCGACGCGCCCGGACACCGACCAGCGCCCGACCGACTCCAGGACGTCATCGGCCAGCTCGACGAACCAGGGCAGCCGCTCAACCGAGGCTCCACTGCTGCCGCAGACGACCAGTCGTCTCCGCACACGCTCGGGCGGCTCGGCGCGGCCGAACCCGCAGCAGAGGATCCCTTCCACACGCCGGCGCAGGATCCTGAGGCCGTCGCTCCCTCAGCATCGGTGGGTACTCGAGACGCGTCAATCCGCATCGATCGGGCCGACCCGGCGAAACGGCGACAGAGCGATACCAGCGGTCACAGCGGCCATGCCGGCGGTCGCCACCCACAGGGCCGGTCGGAAACCGATGGCGTCGGCCAGCACGCCGCCCAGAGGAGCGCCGATGACGACGACGCCGCGGTTCACCGAACGCATCGTGGTGTTCATCCGCGCCTGCAACCGATCGGGGGTGACCGTCTGGCGGTAGCCCATCGTGTTCGCGTTCTCGGCGCCGAGGGCGAGCCCGAACAGGAGTTGCCCGATCGCGACGACGGCTCCGCCCGTCACGCCGAGCGGAGCGAGTGCGACAACGGCGAACGCGACCACCGTCAGTGCCCAGCACCCGATCGTGACCGGGCCGACCCCGAAACGGGCACCCAACCGCGTCGCCAGTGTGCTGCCGGCCAAGGCGCCAATGCCTGCTGCGGCCAGAAGCAGGCCGAGACCGACAGCGTTGAGTCCCAGCTGACGCAGCACGAAGGGCGTCACGACGGTGTTGAACACGGCGACGAACAGGAACCAGGCGTGAGTCCAGACCGCGAAAGGCATGAGGGTGGGGTGGCGATAGACCCATCGCAGACCGTCGGTCAGTTCCCGGCGCAAATGACGTTCGGCGCGGCCAGGGACCTCCTCCGCGATCGGCGTTCGCGCGACCAAGAGTGCTGACACGACGTAGGAGAACGCGTCGACGAGAACCGCGACCGGGGCGGTGAGCGCTGCGACGAACGTGCCGCCCAATGCTGGCCCAGCGGTCTGGGCCACCGCATCGCTCTGGTCCAGGCGCGCGTTCGCTGCGGTGATCAGCCGCCGTGGCACTGTTCGAGGCAGAAAGGACTGGGAGGCCGAGTCGTGTACCAGCGTCAACGCACCGAACACGACCATCAGCGCCAGCAGCGCGGGCAGGTTGAACGCCCCGATCCACGACATGACCGGGATTGCAACGAGCACGACGGCTGAGCAGGCGTCGCTGGCCGCCAACAGTGGCCGTCGGCGACATCGGTCGACCAGGACGCCCGCAGCAAGGCCGAACAGCAAGTAGGGCAACCACCGCGCCGAGCTGACCAGCCCGACCTGCGCGGCCGATCCCCCGAGGTCGACGACAACGAGAACCTGTACCGCGACGACCGTCACGTAGGAGCCGAGACCCGACAGCGTCGAGGCGAGCCAGAAGTCCCGGAACGATCGCACAGACAACGGCCCGGCCCGTGGAGATCGGGCGTCGGCCACCGCGACAGTCAATCAGTCCGCACACGACGACGTGATCGCCCGGCTCGACTGCTCACAGCCGAGAGGCTCGACCCGCACAGTGCGCGGTGCGGTCCGAGCGGCGCACAACTTCACCTGGAGACGCATGCATCGTGGCACGGCCGCCTGCTGCCCAAAGCCCCTGGTGTGGGAAGGAAGGTGTCGGAGGACTGGCTGGTAAAGCTGGGTTCGAACACCTCAGCAGGGTGGAGTTCGAGGTCCCCGCCCCGCACCTCACCGACGATGACCGCCGGTGCCACGCTCGTCATCGCTGTGTTGGCGGCGAAGGCACGCGGTCCGCTGACGGTCCTGAGTGGCAGCTGCGGTGCGAGAGGACAGTCAGGCCGTCCGCCGGCCGGGATCGCGCGTTGATGGCGTCGATGTCGGTGAGGCTGCGCACGAGGTACCAGTCCCTGGCGCCAGCCGCACGGTTCCGACGAACCAGCTTCGCTGCGCGCCCATCGACCGTAGACGTCGCAGATCGCGGCAGACCGCCCCTTCCGTCCGCCACCGAGGGCGCTGACGACGCCGGCACCGCAGTAGCGGATCGTCTACCGCCGCGCCTCGCCGGAGTTCCCGGTGCTCAGAGACCGACTGACGGTTGTCACGGCTTCGGCTAGGGGGTGGGCTCGTCTACCCCGCCGATCCCGGCGAGTTCGATCGGCTGAGCCCCCGCTTGACGCCGCAGGACGTCACCAACCCGACGACGAGCGGATTCACGGTCACGGCCCTCCCCAGTCAGCGCACTGCAAGCGCATCTCACGACGCTTCGAACAAGACTCGATCTCTGAAATCGGTCGACGACGAAGTTCGTGCAGCTCGCATCGGGTCTTTCCTCACGCCATCGGGGCGCGGGCGTCGTCGGAGCTCTCCGTCACGGATCGGGTATCGGTGGGGACAGGGATCGAACATTCTGGCGCAAGGCGCTGACGGGCTACAGCATCTTCGGCGTCCGGTTCTGTTGCAGCTCGACGCCCTGGGGCGACACCGGCGTGTACAGGTTGACCGGCGAACCTTCCGGGTCACGCAGGATGACCGACCGGTTGCCCCACGGCATCGTGGTCGGTGCCTGGACGATGTCCAGGTCCTCGCCCAGGTTCTCGCTGAGCTTCGCGAACAAGGCGTCGACGTCCTGCACCAGGAACTCGAAGAACGCCGTGTTGTTGCTCGCCGCGCGAGGGGTGTTCGTGGTGATGAACGCGACGCGCTCGGGCGTGCTCAACGCGAACGTCGCCGACGGGGTCACCACCTCGACGAAGTCGTCGGTGATGTACCTCGCCGTGACACCGGTGATCGTCTCGTAGAAGTGCACGAGTCGAGGCAGGTCGTTGGTGATCAGTCGGACGGAGGCGAGCTGAACAGTGTTGGTCGTCATGAGTCGGACGGTAGGGACGATAGGGGACACGGCGAGTCCGGTATCGCGGGCAGAATCGCTGCTGTGGTGCAGTCGACAGCGCGGGTGATGGCACTGCTGGAGATCCTGCAGTCGGGCGGTACCCGGACGGTCGCGGAGCTCGCCACCCGGCTCGAGGTCGACAAGAGGACGGTGCGTCGTTACGTCGAGAACCTCCGTGAGCTCGACATCCCCGTGGACTCGGTACGCGGTCGCTACGGGGGTTACCGGCTCGCGCGGCACTTCCGGATGCCTCCGCTCATGCTCACCGACGAGGAGGCCCTCGCGGTCGTCTGGGCCCTCCTCGCGGCGCGCGCGTCCGGTTCGAGTCCCGCCTCGCCGACCGCGGTGGACGCCGCACTCGGCAAGCTGCGCCGTGTCCTTCCGAATGCACTCGCAGGGCGGATCGACGCCGTCCTGGAAACGACGGAGTTCACCAGCGCTGTGCACGGGTCGAAGGCCAGGGCCGCCGACGTGGAGCAGGATGCCGCGGCACTGGTGCTGGAGCTCGCCGAAGCGGCGCGGGACCTCCAGGTCGTCACGTTCGACTACACCACCGGTCGCGGGCAACAAGAGCGGCGGGAGGTGCATCCCCACGGCGTCGTCGCCCACGAGGGGCGGCTGTACCTCGCCGCCCACGACGTCGCGAGAGCTGCGGCGCGTACGTTCCGGCTGGATCGCATGGCGAACCTGGCCCGGACCGGTGGAACGTTCGATCCGCCGACGACACCGCAGAGCACGGTCCGGCGGGTCACGGGGCCGCTGCCGCCGGACCCCACCCGCCACGACGTGTCGTTCCTGGTGCAGGCCGACCCCGCGGACGTCCGACAGTTCTTCCCGGAGCTGCTGGCTTCCGTTGATCCCGTCGCCACATCCGACGTCGACGACACGTGGGTGCGCGTCGTGGTCCGCGCCGAACGCCTCGACTGGGTCGCGCAGCGTCTGGCAGCCGTCGACCGGCCGTTCCACGTCGAACGTCCCCCGGAACTCCGCGACGTGCTCGGAGGTCTCGCCCACCGGCTCCTGGGCGCGGCCTCGACGTCCGACGCGACTGACGACGAACGTGGCTTGGGCTGACACGACCGCGTCGCCGATTCCCTGCGTCGTGTCGTCGCGGAGCCGAGCGGCGTCTACCGATCGCGCAGGCCGGCGACGGCAACTGCTCGGCGGCGTGGACCGCCGGGAGACTGTCGCCGCACTCCACCGCGCTGGTCATGACCACGTGAGTACTCGAGGGAACCGGTACAGCGCCGAGCAGGTCGAGGACGCGTTGTTGGATGGCCTGCGTACAGATCGCCATGGGGTCGGCAGCACCGAGCAACTCGTCATGACGACGACCCCGGGCCCGGCCGAGGCAACCGCCACCAACGAACGTCCGCTGCCCACAGCCGAACGGTGCCACCGCAGGGTTGAGAGCGTCCCGTGTCGCCCGACGGTCGACCCGATGGTGCGCCGCGAACTCGTGGACCGTTCGACCATGTGCGGTGAGCATGACGGTGGGCGAGAATCGGCGCATGGGCCGCGACTGGTGCTGGCAGCTGTCGCCGTCGTCGTTGCGGTGTTGGCGATCGTCGTCTACGTACAGGCTCGACCGCGCCCTCTCGACAATCCGGGCGGTCCGGCCCACTACGGACGGAGCCATGCGGTGTCGGGGGCCTCGACGTCGCCCTAGGCCACGGCATGAGCGGGGACACGAGTGCTCGGTTGGATCGCAGGACAGGACGCGCGACGATCAGGTTCCCGGTAGGTCTCGAGCCGCGTCAGGCTGCGTCCTCGGGAGGGGACGGCGGGGCTCGCGAACGCCGGCGGGACCGGCACGCGCGGCCCACGTGACCACCACCGTGTGCCAGGCGGACACGGGGGTTCCGGCCGGCGGGTCTTGACCGGTCACCACCACGGGCCGCTGCCAGGTCAGGGCGACCAGCGGTGGACCGTCTGGATCGCGCTGCGCCAGCGTGACTCCGTGTCCGTGCGCGAAGAGGCGAGCGTCGTCGACGACCATCCCGAGCACGTCGGGCACGACGACGAGGTCACCTGGGAGCACGTGCTCGCCGCTCACCACGCGATCGTCGCACGGCGGTTCCAGCCGATCGCAAGGCTCGGGTCGGCTGCACGGTGTGGGTCATCCGTCCCGACCCCCGTCGCCGTCCACGACCCTCAACCTGCGGGTGGGCGGCGTTCTGCGCTGCAGGATCCGACGTTGTTCGTCGAGCAGGTGCAGCGCGGCGCGGGTCAGCTGTCGTAGCAGGGGGTGCACCAGCGGGTCGGGAGGAGCTCCGTCGATGTGCCGGACGGCGAGGACGCCGATGCCGATGCGTTCGTGGCCGACCAGGACGGCGGTGGTGACGACGTCGCCGGTCGGCAGGAGCGCGGCCGCGACGGTGGCGGTGTCATCGGTGTCGAGGCACGCGTTGCCCAGCTGCGTGACGAGCGAGGTGGTCTCGTCGTCGGTCTGCGCGAGCACGAGCGGTCCCTGGCTGGGCCACAGCAGCAGGGTGGCGCCGTGCGCTCCGACGTGGAGGGTGGCGCAGTCGACGATCTCCTGGAAGGCGGTGTCGATGCCGTCCGATGCTCGGAAGCTCGCATCGACGCCGTACAGAGCCAGGGACCGCTGACGACGACCGTCGAGGTCGTGATCGGGTCGGAAGAGCGAGGTGTCCATGACGACTCCGTCAGCAGCGCAGAGGGGGGCGGTCCGGGGAGCTGGCGACCTGTCTTCGCGAGGACGTCGCCGCCGGTTCCGCGCCGCCGCGAACTGCTGGCGCGTTCCCGGCACACCCGCCCAAACCGCACCGGGGTCCGGAATGGCCGGGCTCGACGCAGGTGCGCGGTCTCCGACACGCGACGCCGGTTGTGGGTAGGCCGAGGTTGAGGCCGAAACCAGTGCCTGGTCCTACCAGGGAGTCGTCATGAAGGCAGTCACGTGGCAGGGCAAACGCAAGGTCTCGGTGGACGAGGTACCCGACCCTCGTGTCGAGCAGCCGACCGACGCGATCATCAAGGTGACGAGCACCAACATCTGCGGATCGGATCTGCACCTGTACGAAACGCTCGGTGCGTTCATGAACGCCGGGGACATCCTCGGCCACGAACCGATGGGCATCGTCGAGGAGGTCGGCCCCGAGACCGGCGATCTCCGTGTCGGTGACCGCGTCGTCATCCCGTTCCAGATCTCCTGCGGGCACTGCTTCATGTGCCAGCAGACGCTGTACACCCAGTGCGAGACCACGCAGGTGAGGGACCAGGGCATGGGTGCCGCACTGTTCGGGTTCTCCGAGCTCTACGGCGAGGTCCCCGGCGGGCAGGCGGAGTACCTCCGCGTCCCGCAGGCGCAGTTCACCCACATCAAGGTGCCCGAGGGCCCGGCCGACGACCGGTTCGTCTACCTGTCCGACGTGCTGCCCACGGCGTGGCAATCGGTGCAGTACGCGGCCGTTCCGGACGGCGGCTCGGTCACCGTGCTCGGACTCGGCCCCATCGGTGACATGGCGACGCGCATCGCCCAGTACCAGGGCAAGCGGGTCATCGCCGTGGACCTCGTTCCCGAGCGACTCGAGCGCGCCCGGAGCCGTGGGGTCGAGGTGTACGACCTGTCGGAACACGGCGACGACCTCGGCGACGTCATCCGCGACGCCACCGACGGTCGCGGGACCGACAGCGTGATCGACGCGGTCGGGATGGAGGCGCACGGTTCACCCGTGGCGCACGCGATGTTGCAGGCGACCTCGCTGCTGCCGGACGCGCTCGGCGCACCGATGGCCAAGGCCGCCGGGGTCGACCAGTTGGCCGCCGTCAACTCCGCGATCGACATCGTGCGGCGCGGTGGCACGGTCTCGTTGATCGGCGTCTACGCCGGAGGTGCCGACCCACTTCCGCTGAACATCATGTTCGACAAGCAGATCCAGTTCCGGATGGGTCAGGCCAACGTCAAGAAGTGGGCGCCGGACATCCTGCCGCTGCTCGGTGACGACGACCCGCTCGGCGTGGACAGTTTCGCCACCCACCACCTCTCGCTCGACGAGGCGCCGCACGCCTACGACATCTTCCAGAAGAAGGAGGACGGGGCGATCAAGATCGTCCTGAACCCGTGAGACCGTGAGGTCCGGCCGGGGACTCCCCCGGCCGGAGGTCAGTGGTGCCAGTCGGCGTGGCCGGTCGCGACATGTGCCGCCGCCGCGGCGACGACACCGACGAGTCCGGCCGCGAGACCGAGCGCCCACGCGGCGGAGGCGACCCGGACCAGGACGCCTCCCCCGGCGGCACCGGCGAGCATCGCCGTCACCGCCACGAGGCGGCGGGCGACGACCCGGTACTGACCGTGGCGGATGTCAGCGGCGATGCCGGTGAGCGTCATGGTCAGCACGGTCGTCGTCAGGTCAGGGACGGCGAGGGACCGCACGGCGGCGTTCTGCAGACCCAGCGCCGCCGCGGCGAGCCCGACCGCGAGATCCTGCGCGAGCGGCCCGAACGGTGCGTGAGCCACACCCAGGACGACGGTGGCTGCTCCCAGCAACAGGAACTCGACGGCGACGGCGTCACGCAGCAGCCGACCGTGATGACGGGACGGGCGTGACACGAACGCGCCGCCCGTGCCGGCTCCGCACAGGAACGCCCCGAGGGCGACGAGCGAAGCCTGCAGGGAGAAGCCCGGCGCGTGGGCCAGGGCGAACCCGATGAACACGACGTTGCCGGTCATGTTGGCCACGAACACGCGTCCGAGGGCGAGGATGCTCACCGCGTCGACCAGCCCGGTCGACACCGTCAACAGCACCAGCAGCAGCGGCAGCGGCCCGTGCCGGGGGTGCGCGACGTAGTCCGCCCACCAGGCACGGGTTCCTTCGACCTGTTCGACCACCCCTCCACCGTGGCCGCGACCCGTTATCGTGTTCAACACACATCACAGACCACGGCCATGCATGGGAGTGATGACACGGAACTGCGCCATCTCGAGCACTTCCTCGCCGTCGCCGAGGAACGCAACTTCACGCGCGCCGCCACGCGGCTGCACATCGTGCAGTCGGCCCTGTCGGTGTCGATCCGTGCGTTGGAGCGCGACCTCGGAGCCCGGCTGTTCGATCGCGACACCCACCGGGTGGACCTGACCGACGCAGGAACGGCACTCGTCCCGGAGGCCCGCCGGGTTCTCACTGGTGTCGGCGGTGCGCGTGACGCGGTCGCCGCGGTCAGCGGCGGGCTGCGCGGCACCGTCCGCATCGGGATCATGCGGTCCCTGGCGCTGGTGGACCTCGCCGCGATCTTCACGGCGTTCCGGTCGGCGCGCCCGGGCGTGCACCTCGAGCTCCACGCCGCCGCCGGGGGATCCGCCGAACTGGTCGAGAAGGTCGGACAGGGCCGGCTCGACGTCGCGTTCGCCGCGCCCCTCCGCCCGCTGCCGCCCGGGTTGACCGCCCACCCGCTCGCCGCCGAACCGATGCTGCTGGCGAGCCCTCGTGGGCACCGCTTCACGGTCCCGACGACGGTCCGGCTGAAGGAACTCGCCGGTCTGCCCTTCATCGACTTCCCACCGGGCTGGGGCACCCGTGCCGCGACCGACCTGGTCTTCGCCGCGGCCGGGCTGCACCGGGAGATCGCGGTCGAGGTGGCGGACACCCCCACCGTGCTGCACCTGGTGGACGCCGGGTTCGGTCACGCGTTCGTCCCGCCGTCGACCGTGCCGGCCGCGAGACGCCGGCGCCTGCGTCACGTCACGCCGTCGCCGGTGTTCACGGTCTCCCTGCTCACGCCCGTCGACGGCCTCGGCGCGGCTGCCCACGCGTTGGTCGACTCCGTCCTCACCCGTCACCCCGGCTGAGACGGATCGCCCGTGGCGACGGTCGTCTCCCCTCAGCCGCTGCTGTCGGACGCGGTGCGGGGAATCGCCATCCACTGCGCCCAGGTCAGGTCGCGGCCCACGTAGCGGGGTGCCTGCAGCGGCCACGCGGTGGCGATCCAGGTCGGCACGAACTCGTCGAGCGCCCGCTCGACGGGCGAGCCGACCGCCTCGTCGCGTACCCACCAGGAGATGTCGGCGTCGGCTCCGGGTTTGTCGGTCGGGTCGATGTACACGCACCCGACGAGTTCGGTCTCGTCGGCGTCGAAGACGGCGTAGTTGAACGACTCGTGGGCCAGGGCCTCGTCATGGTGGTGCTGGAGGTCCTCGCGGTCCTGCTCGGCGGTCATCGTGGCCGGCGGCCAGCCCCACGCCTCGCCGTAGACGGACCACAGCCGTTGTCGCGAACCCATGACGGCGGGCAGGTCGAGCGGGGTGTCGTCGGGGTGGATGGGCCGCAGGTGGTGCCCGGTCGGCAGTGCGACGCGGCGCGGGTGGTCCCACTCGGCGGGTAGCCAGGTCTCGGGTGTCATGACGGGTCTCTCCTCCGTGAACAGGAACCTCAGCCTGACCCGAGTCGCTTGTGTCCTGCTTGCCTTCCGTTCCGTCCGTGGTCCGGGCGGCCCGGAGGCACCGCCCTCACGGGTACAGCAGGCGGCGCAGGAACAGGCCGGCCCGTTGGTCCTGCGCCATCGCGACACCGCGAGCCACCTCCGCCTCGACCACGTGCCTCGGGTGTCCCGTGGCGCGCAGGACGTCGGCGCGCACCCGGTGGAGCGCGGCGTCGTAGCCGTGCGCGCCGGACGTCGCGGCCTCGGTGAGGGCGGCATCGAGGCGTTCGAGCGCGTCGTCGTACCGTCCGACCCATGTGAGCACCTCGGCGTACATGCCGAGGAAGTGCGGCCGGTACAGGAGCGCCTCGTGCTCGGCGACCTCCGACATCGCGGCGTCGGCGAGCGCGGCGCCACGGCGGGGATCGACGGTCGCCTCCGCCCACGCCGCCGGCATGACCATGTAGGGCCGCATCATCTCCATGCCGTTTGCCGTGATGCTGTGGTCGACGACGCTCGCCGCGTCGCGCGCCGCGACCGCGTCGCCCCGCCACACCCGCGTGAACAACCACATCCCGTCCACGTAGCTCGACCCGACCGGGTCACCGGTCTCCGCCGCGGCGCGGCGCGCGGCGGCGAAGCCCGGGGCCGACTCGTTGTCGTCGCCCAGCACCGTGTCACAGACCGCGGTGAACAGCGGGCTGGCCACACGGGGATCGGGGAGGAACACCAGCGCCGGGATGTCGACACCGTGCAGCAGCGGGCCCGCGGCGGCGAACGAGTCGCGGGCGTCGGGGTACCGGCCCTGCTGGATGAGCATGTTGCCGTGCGTGAGGTGCGCGGCGATGCCCAGGAGAGGGTCGCCGCCGGACTCGGCCAACTCGGCCATCTTCCGACTGACGGCATCCGCCTCCAGCAGTCGGTTGCGCCCGTGCAGGTCGGCCCACCAGGCGTGCAACTGGGTGACGACATCGCGCGCAGAGGTGCGGTGGTCGACGTCGACCGCTCCGTCGGCCCACCGGCCGAACGACGAGTGCGCCCCCTCGAACATCGTGTGGAAGGAACGCAGTCGCGACGTCGCGGCAGCCCGGAGCGCACCAGCGCGGGTCCCGGCCAACCGGTCGGCGACCTCGACCGCCTGCTCCAGGAGTGCGCGGCACTCGCTCCAGGCTCGTCGGGCGAAGGCCTCGTCGTTGGCGAGCAGGTAGAACTCGACGGCGCGAGCGAGATCGTCCTCGCCGCCAGCCTGTTCGAAGTGGTGGGCGACGGCCTGGGCGGGCGTGCGAGCGTGACCGACCTCGGCGCGTCGGTCGACCAGGCAGTCCGCCACGCGCCGGTGCAGTCGGGCCCGGCGCGCCGGCCCGGTCTCGTCGAGCAGGGTCTCCTGCAACAGGGCGTGGGTGAACCGGTGCTGGTCCGCCGAACCGGGCTCGGACCGCAGCAACCCGAGACTGGTCGCGCGGTCGACCGCTTCGTCGACATCGTCCTCGGAGGCGCCGGTCAGTGCCGCCAGCAGGTCGAGGTCGAAGGTGCGGCCGACGACGGCAGCAGCCCGGAGCAGGATCTTGTCGTCCTCGGACAACCGTTGCACCCGGCGTCGGATGACCCCACGGATGGTGTCGGGGATGCCCTCGGTGAGCGCGGTGTCGGCGCCGCTGCTGAGTACCAGGCGGACGATCTCCCCGATGAAGAAGGGGTTCCCGCCCGTCCGGGTGTGCAGAGCAGTCGCCGTCGGCTCGTCCACCTGTTCCCCGACGCGCTCGGCGAGCAGCGTGCGGACGTCAGCCGGGGTCAACGGCGGGAGGTCGATGCGCCGGACCCTCGTCAGACGTGCGAGCGAGGCCAGGACGTCGAGATCGGGGTGCGCCTTCTCGTGTCCCGGCGAACGGACGGTCACCAGCACCGCGACCGGGGTGCCACGCAGGTGCGTCGCCACGTACTCGGTCAACCGTCGCGACGCCGGGTCCGCCCACTGCAGGTCGTCGACGACGATCACCACCGGGCGGTCCCGAGCGGCGGCCTGCAGGAACACCACGACGGCGTCGAAGGTGCTGACCTCGGCGGCGTCCACCGAACCGATCGTCGGCGCCCCGAGGTCCGGTCCCGACGGGGACAACTCGGGGACCACCGTGGCGACGGCTGCGGCTCGCCCGGTCATCGCGTCGGCGAGGACGTCGTCGGGCATGCGGGTGGCGAGCTCGCGCAGCACCTGCCGCCACGGCCAGAGGGCCGGCGCGCCCTCGTGCTGCCAGCACCGGCCCCAGGCGACGACGTGCCCGCGTGCGCGGGCGATCCGGCTCAGCTCCTCGGCCAAGCGGCTCTTGCCCATGCCCGCCTCACCGACGAGCGCCACGAACTCGGTCGCCCCCGTAGCGACGCGGGAGAGGGTGGCCGAGAGGCCACCCACCTCGGCGCTTCGGCCCACCAGACGTTCGGCGTCGAGCGCGGTCGGTTCCCGCACGGTGTCGGCGGCGACGGGTGCGACCGAGGCGGGCACGGCGAGGTCCAGGGCGGGGTCCTGCCGCAGGATGCGCGCCTGGAGCTGTTGCAGCTGCACGTCGGGGTCGAGCCCGAGGTGCTCGGCCAGCAGCGACCGGCCCTCGTCGAAGACCCGCAACGCGTCGGCCGGTCGCCCGGAGCGGTAGAGCGCGAGCATCAACGCGGCGCGCAACGGTTCGCGGAGCGGCTCGGCGACGATCAGCGGTGGCAGGGTCTGCACGACCTGGAGGTGGCGACCGAGCTCGAGATCGAGCTCCGTGGCCAGTTCGTGGGCGATGAGGCGGAGCTCGTGCAACCGGGTGGCCTCGAGCGTCGTGAAGCCCGCGGTGAAGTCGGCGTACGCCTCGCCCCGCCACAGGGTGAGGGCTTCGCCGACCAGCGCACGGGCGGAGGCCGGGTCACCGTCGTCGCGTCGGTGACCTGCGCGTTCCAGCAACACCTCGAACCGTCGCGCGTCCACGTCGTCGTCGCCGACGTCGAGCGCGTAACCCCGCGGACTCGTGGAGACCAGAGCGGGCGAGGACGCGGAGGCGGTGCCGAGCGTGACCCGCAGCCGTGAGACGTAGGTCTGCAGCGTCGCCCGTGCCGCATCGGACGGATGGCCGTCCCACACGCGGTCCAGCAGCGTCTCCACCGGGACCACGCGCCCGACGTCGACCAGCAGCGCCGCCAGCAGCAACCGGCGGCGCAACGGGCCGGTCTCGACGAGTCGTTCGCCGTCCCAGACCTCGGTCGGCCCCAGCACGGCGAACTTCACGACGACCTCCGCAGCGGTGTGCAGTCCGCGCACGGTACCCGGACTCGGCACCGGGCAGGGGTCCTCCGCGGTCTGCGCCAGCCGCGCCCAGCGGTGCAGCACCCGACTGCCAGCGCGTGAACCGAGCGGTCTGTCCGGGTTCGTCCCGGACTTGAACGCGCGTGTAAGTGGCGTGCAAGTGACGTGCAAGACGCCTGAACGAGGGTCAGCGACGGCCCGGGCGACGTGCGTCCGCAGCCGCACCACTCAGGCGAGGAGCCCGCATGTCTGCACAGCCCGGTCGACACCATCGCGTCGATCCCGACGTCGTCACCGAGACCCCCGGCGCCCGGTCCGGGCGTCGTCGCCCGGTCCTGGCCGTGGTGTTCCTCGCCGTGGTCGCGGGCACCGTCGCGCTCGCCGCGTGGGCCCAGGCAGCGAACCGGCCGAGCTCCGCCCAGCGGACGGCGACGGTGGCCGCCAACTCCGATGTCCGGGTCACCGCGGTCGGCGACGCCGTCTCGGGGTACCTCGCGATCCTCGACAGAGTCGAGGGGTACCAGACGCTGAAGAACGGTCTGCCGTTCGGCGGCAAGACCTTCCTCGACGCGCGCTACACCCAGGTGCTCGACTCGGTCGATGCGTTGCGGACCAAGGTCCGGCAGATCGCCGCGAACGCCGACACGAAGATCTCCACGCTCGAGCGCGCGCTCGACGACCCCGACGGCAACGGCGATCCCCGCAACGACGGCACCATCGGTGGCGTGGTCGTCGACCTCGACGTCGACTTCTCCGGCAGCGTCGACGCCGCCACCTTCCAGACCGCCGTCAAGGTCAGCGTGACGAGTGCCGGGACGCCGGACCTCACGTGGAGAGCCGGCGGTGTCACGGTGACCGGCACACCGACCGAGGCGGACCTCGCGTTCACCGCCCGGGCCACGGCGACCATCTCGCCCCGCGCCGCGAAGACCTTCGCCATCAAGGTCGCCGGCACCCCCAGCGGCACCTTCTCGCTCGGTGTCACGGGCGACTTCACGCCGCAGACCGGCACCCCGCTCGCGTTCGACGCGGGCCTGCTCGGCGTGAGCGCGACCGGGAAGGTCCGCGCGGACATCGGCGTGAAGGTCGCTCTCGTCGACCCCGGAACCGGTGCTGCACAGGACGGCGTCATCGACAGCACCGAACTCGCCGACCTCTCCAGGGTGTTCACCACAACGTGTTTGTCGACCGGCGCGAGCGCCGACCTCAGCGTGAAGACCGACGTCGTCGGACTGACCGACGAGGTCGGCACCATGAAGCTCGAGGACGCCACGCTGTGCGACGGCCTGAGCGCCCCGACGGTGAAGCTGGCGAAGCTCGGCGACCTGCAGAACGTCTCGGTGGGCGACGTCGTGAACGGCATCGCGCAGGTGGCACGCGCCGTGCAGTCGGCGCAGGCCGCGGGCGACATCGACCTGCCCTTCGTCAGCGAAGGCCTGTCGCAGGTCGTGCAGGTCAACGAGCGGCTGGTGAAGTTCTTCGTCGACAACGGGCTCACCGACCCGGCGCACCCGCTCGACTCCATCACCTTCGACAAGGACCACCCGCCGTTCTCGTCACTGCAGGAACTCGCTCCGAAGCTCGCGACGGCCCTCGGTCTGCCGGTCGGCGACCTGAAGATGGCGTACGTCGACGGAGCGATCCGTTTCGTCGTGCACCAGTCGGCCGACCCGGCCGCGAAGCCCGACGCCGGCACGCTCGACTTCGGCGACACCTTCGGGGGGCTCGGGATCGCCGCCGTGAGCGGCACCGCCAGGGCGAGCATCGACCCCGCCTACTCGCTGGACTTCGGGTTCGGGTTCAGCACCGAGGCGGGGAAAACCCTCGACGAGCGGTTCTTCCTCACCAACAACCCCGACGCCACCGACCCCGCCGAGCAGACGCTCTTCACGCTCGATGCCGACGTCAAGGCCGCGCTCGACCTGCAGGGCGCCATCCCGCCGGTCGGGGTCAGCCTCCGCACCGGTGGCACCGTCGACCTGCTCGACCCGGTCACCGCCGGCACACCGATGCTGTCGCTCGCCCTCGTCGACCCGACGCCCGCGGACCGTCGGGTCACGCTCGCGGACCTCGCAACCAGCCTGTCCGGCAAGGGCTTCCCGATCACCGCGGCGGTGAACGCCCGGGTGCCCTCGACGACCGTCAACGCCGCGCTCGACGTCCTCGGCACGGACATCGCCTCAGGACACCTCACCGTGGCGTGGCCGGACGTGCGCACCGGCGCGCCGGTCGTCAGCGCCGACGCCGCGTTCCAGACCGGCGCGCTGCAGTTCGCGTTCGACACCACCGATCCGAAGAAGCTCGTCGTGCAGGTGCTGACCGCCGCACGCAACGCGATCACGGGTCTCCGGGCAGGCATCGCCACCGGAAAGCTCAGCACGACCACCCCGCTGCCGCTGGTCGGCAAGAGCGTGGCCGAACTCGAGCCGGTACTCGTGGACCTGCAGTCCTCGCTCGACGGCCTCATCGAGAGCGCTGACGCGTTCACGCTGCCCGCGATGGAGGCCAGGATCAACCGAGCGATCGCGGACGCGCTGCAGATCGCGAAGGACGTGGCGCCGCCGGACCTGCTCGACCTGCGCTACGAACCGATGTCCACGAAGGCCGACGGCACCACCACCAACGCCGCGATCGTCGCGACGCTCACCCTCTCGGCCTGCACCGACGGTCGGGGAGAGAACTGCACGCGGACCGTCGGTCCGCTCGCCCTCCCGTTCGCCCTGCAGCTGGGTAGCGGGAGCCGCACCGGCGGCATCGCGGGCGTCGGCAGCCGGGGCACACTGTCAGTCGGATACGACGCCAAGGCGACGCTCACGTTCGGGGTGACACTGCCCGAGGTCTCCTACGCCGACGGCCGCCTCTCGGTCAGCGGAGCGGTCACGCCCTTCGTCCAGGACGACACCTCGTTCGTCATCGGTGTCGGCGCCAAAGTGTCGGGCACGCTCAGCGCGGCTCTCGGGCCGTTCCAGGTCAGCCTCGGCCGCGGGGCGGCGAACGGACAGCCGGCGCGCAACGCCGTGGCGCAGGTCGCCGCACGGTTCGCCCTGCAGACCGCGCACGACGTCGCGAAGCCGAAGCGGTACGACCCGTCCACGATGGGTGCCTTCTTCAGCTCGTTGATCCCGAAGTCGCCGGTGACCGTCCACGAAGCCCCGACCGGTTCGCCCGCGAACTGCCCTGGCCTCGCCGGCCCCTACGACGCCTGCGCGAACCTCCCGGTGTTCCTCGGCACCACCTCACTCGGCTCGATCACCTTCACGGCGCCGGACCTGCTCAACCCCTCGGGGTGGACGTTCGACAGTGCGCAGGTCGAGGCGGCGTTGTCGAGCAAGACCGTCCAGTTCTCCCTGCTCGTCGACGGCATCCGGGCGATGTCCGACCAGCTCGAGAAGAGCCTGCGTTCCCTGCCGGCCGGCACCAAGATCCCGCTGATCGGCGCCGACCCGCTGGCGGGGGCCGACGCGGTGGCCGCGTTCAACGCGGCCGTGCTCGACCCGGTGCAGCGGCTCACGGGCCAGCTGAGCGGACTCAACAAGGTCAGCCTGGTCACCGACCGCTTCAGTGAGACGCTCAACGGCGTGACCGGGCGGAACGGGACCGTCGTCGTCACCGCGAACTGCCGGGCCGAGTCCGGCGCTACCGTTGCACAGTGCAGCGGTAGCGAGACGCTCGACCGGTTGCAGAACCTCGAGGTGTCGTTGCCGCTGCACCTGGGCGTCCGGGGCCAGACGGTGTTCGACCTCGGCTTCCCCGGGCTGTCACTGAAGAGCGAGGACGAGCTCGTCGCCGACGCCGGTGTCGACGTGGAGCTCACCTTCGGCATCGACCGCGACCTCGGCTTCTACGTCCCGACCAAGGCCTCGGACGGGGAGTTCAGCATCGGCGCCACCGTGTCACTGCCGGACACGATGCAGGCCGAACTGGGCTTCGTGCCCATCACGGTGCGGGACGAGACCACCGGCCCGAACGTGCTCGTGAGCGTCGTGCTCGACCTCGCGACCACTCGGGCGGACGGCCGCCTCACCCTGCAGGAGCTGAAATCGGCCACCCTCACGCCGAAGGTCACCGCTCAGGCCGACGCCGCCCTGCGCCTGCAGACGGAGTTGGGCGCGGGCGCCCAGTCGGGTCTGCCGTCGATGGCCGCGCTGTTCACTCTCGACGCGGGCGTCACGTGGACGCCGGGCAGCAACCCGGTGCCGCGTGCGACGCTCGGCTTCGAGGACGTCCAGGTCGACCTCGGTGCGCTGATGTCGCGCTACATCAAGCCGGCGGTCGCTGAGATCCGGAAGTACACCTCACCGCTCGAACCGGCGATCGACGCGATCCAAGCGGCGATCCCGGGCGTGGAGCAGGCCTGGCAGCTCGCCGGGTTCAAGGAGAAGGCTCCGAGCTGGCTGGACCTGTTCGAGGCCGTCGACGGGATCGTGACGCCGCCGGGCGGCACGAGCGGGCTGCAGATGGTCACGCGCCTCATCGACTTCGTCCAGACCGTGCAGGACCTGGACCGCATGACCTCCGAGACCGGCCGTGTCGACCTCGGTGACTTCACGGTTTCGGCCGCGAAGGTGCAGACGCCGACACCGGTCGCCGACGCTGCATCGCTCATCAGCGGTTCCAGCAGTCCGGCCAGCCTGCTGAGCGCGTTCGGCGACACGGCGACGACGTTGCAGACGGCGTCGTCGTCCGGCGGTCTGAAGTTCCCCGTCCTGGAGAAGCCGTCACTGTTGTTCGGGATGCTCCTGGGGCAAGACGTCGACCTCGTGACGTTCGACGCCGGCAAGCTCCAGATCCAGCGCGGGCTGACCTTCGGTTTCCCGATCGGTCCGCTGAACCTCTACATCGGTGGTTCGGCGAGCCTGTCCGGTCACTTCGCGGCAGGCTTCGACACCTACGGGATCCGCAAGGCGTTCGAGTACGCCAGCGACGACATCACCAGCAACGACAACGTGTTCCGCCTGGCCGAAGGTGTCCTGCTCGGCTTGTACCTCGACGACTTCGACGCCGAGGACAACGACGTCCCGGAGATCACCTTCCGGGCCGAGCTCACGGCGGGAGCGTCCATCGGTGTGCCGCTGTTCTCGGTCGGCGCGGAGGGGGGCATCGGCGGGCAGATCGACTTCAACCTGCACACCGAACCCGATCAGGCCGGCAAGATCCGCTACAGCGACATCGCCGCACAGCTGAAGAAGAACGGGAACCCGTTGTGCTTCTTCGACGCCAGCGCGAAGGTCGACGCGTTCATCCGCGCGTACCTGGACACACCGCTCGGCAAGTCCGTGTACCCGATCGCGAGCGGCGTGGTGTGGGAGCAGGAGAACCTGTTCGACTTCTGCCAGACCCCGGTCGACGAGCACGTCAACCAGTTCGGTGAGGTCGTCGACGGGCAGTTCCGCCTGAAGACCGACCAGAACGCCCAGGACTTCGTCATCCGGCAGAACACAGAGGACGAGGTCCTCGTCGAGTCCGGCGGGGTGCAGGAGAGCTACACCGGCGTCACCGAGATCTTCGCCGACCTCGGAGCCGGCGCGGACCAGCTCGATCTGGTGAAGGCGTCGGGCTACACCGGTGCGGGGCTGCCGGTGCAGGTGTGCGGCGGCGCCGGTGTCGACCGCATCGCGAGTGACCTGGGACCCGCGACACTGCACGGCGACGGCGGTACGGGGTGCGCGAAGGTCGCGAACACCGCGGCCGGCCCGGACACGTTGACCGGCGGCGACGCGGCCGACACCTTCGACGGCGGACCGGGCGACGACGTGCTCGTCGGCCTCGACGGCGGCGACCGCCTCGACGGCGGCGCCGGCAACGACGTCCTGCGTGGTGGGGCAGGCGACGACACCATCGTCGGCGGCACGGACAACGACACGCTCGACTACTCCGACCACCGCGACGCGGTCACCGTGAAGCTGCCGGGTACTTCCGGGTCGAAGGACGAGCGCGACACCGTGACCGGCACCGAGAACGTCGTCGGGGGCAGCGGGAACGACACCGTGCAGATCACGACGGCGGGCTCGTACCGCATCGACGGCGGCGCCGGCGACGACACCGTCAAGCCCGGCCCGGCCACGACCATCGTGTTCGGGGGTCCCGGCAACGACACCCTCATCGGTGGGACGGCCTCGACCCAGTTCCTCGGCGACGACGGCAACGACGAGCTCGTCGACGGCCCCGGCTTCGAGACCTTCCTCGGCGGCCCCGGCACCGACACCGCGGACTACTCGAAGGCGACCGCTCCGCAGTCGGTCACCGTCGACGGCCGGGCCGACGACGGCCCGAGCCGGAACGGGCTCCCGACCGGCAGCGACAACCTCGTCGACGTCGACATCGTGCTCGGCGGCAGCGGTCCCGACCACCTCGTGGGCGGATCCGAGGGTGAGACGCTCCGGGGCAACGGTGGCGCGGACGTCCTCGAGGGTGGCCCGGGCAACGACGTCCTCGACGGCGGCGCCGGCGGGGACCGCCTGGTCGGCGACGACGGCGCCGACACGCTGAAGGGCGGGTCGGAGGACGACACGCTCGACGGCCGCGAGGGCCCGGACGTGTTCGACGGCGGGCCGGGCTCCGACGCCGCCGACTACTCCTACCGGACCGATGAACTGGTGATCACGAAGAACGGCGTCGCCGACGACGGTGGTTGGCGCATCAGTGAACGGGACGACGTCACCGACACCGTCGAGCGCATCGTCGGTGGCTCGGCGGCCGACGACATCACCGGCAACGGGAGCAACGAGGTGCTCGAGGGCCGTCTCGGCGACGACGACATCGACGGGATGGGTGGCGCTGACCGCATCGACGGCGGCGCCGGCGACGACAGCCTCGCGGACTGGTCGTTCAACGAACGGTTCTCCGACCTCGACGCCAACGCCGTGGACACCATCCTCGGCGGGCCGGGCATCGACGAGATCTACGCCGCGAGCGGCGACGACCGCATCGACGGCGGTGGCGAGCGCGACACCGTCCACGGCGGCACCGGGAACGACACGATCAGCGCCGGCGACGGCGGCGACTCGGTCTACGCCGGCGACGGCAACGACATCGTGAACGGCGGGACCGGCGACGACAGCATCCAGGGCGGCGACGGCGACGACACGATCGTGGCCGGGCCGGGCCGTTGCAGCCTGTTCGGTGGGCTCGGCAACGACACGATCACGTCGGGCACGGGCGACTGCAGCACGTTCCTCGGTGACACCTCGAGCGGGTCGGAGAAGGACCTCGGTCCGAACACCTTCACGGGCGGCACCGGCTACGACGCGGTGACCGGCGGCGACGGACCGGACCGGATCGACGTCGGCGACGGCGGCAGCAACGTCGACGGGGGCGACGGCGACGACGTCGTCACCGCCGGCCGCTGGGCACCCGGCCACCGCGGCAACACGCTGAACGGTGACGAGGGAGACGACACGATCACCGGCGGACCGGAGAACGACACCATCAAGGGCAACATCGGCGACGACCACCTGTTCGGTGGCGGCGGCAGTGACTCGCTGTACGGGTACGGCTTCGGCTCCGGGGTCACGGGTGGCACCGAGGACGACGACCTGCACGGTGGCCCGGGTGACGACTTCCTCCACGGGGAGACGGGCACGGACCTGCTCGACGGCGGCACCGGCGCGGACTACTTCTCCGGTGGCGACGGTGACGACATGGTCACCTACGCCGACCGCACCGAACCCATCGTCGTGGTCGACGACCGCAACGGCCGGGACGGCGGCAAGTCCGACCTGGCAGAGGACGGCGCCCACCGTGACGACCTGCGCGACGACGTCGAAGGCGTGACGGGCGGCAAGGGTGCCGACCGGATCACCTTCGGTGCCGCAGCGAACCGGACCACCACGCTCGTCCTCAACGGTGGCCCGGGGGCCGACACCCTGACCGTCAAGCCCGACTCGACCCTGCCGAGCGTGCTCGACGGCGGCAACGGGAGCGACGTCATCACCGGCGGGGCGGGACCTGACCGCATGGTCGGCCGCGACGGCGACGACCGGTTCGTGTTCCTCGCGACGGTCGACGGCGCCGACGTCGTGTCCGGCGGCAAGGGGACCGACACGGTCGACTACGCGGCGCGGGCGAAGGGGTCGGTGCGGGTCACCGCCGACGGCAGGGCCGACGACGGCGCCAGCGGCGAGAAGGACGACGTCGGCGTCGACGTCGAGAAGGCGGTCCTCGGCCGGGCCACCGCGGCCGCCGCGAGCACCGCGCCGACGACGCCGGTGCCCGCGGGAACGGCGACGCAGCCCGGCCCGGCCGGCGTGCCGACCAGCCCGGCGCCGTCGGGGCCGCCGACCGGCTCGGTTCCGTCGGACGTGCCCACCTCGCCGGGTCCGTCGGCGACGCCGACGGTTCCGGAGCCCACGGACGCCGGGGCCACTCCGGAGGGCTGAGCGCGGACGGCAACGCTCCCGGTGGGTGGCAGGGAACTCCTCGCCACCCACCGGGAGTCGTCGTGTCCGCCCCGGACCGCGCCCGCTCAGCTACTGCGCGAGGTCGTGCATGCCGCGGCGGCGCGCTGCGGCCCGGACCGCGGCACGCGCGGCGGGGTCGACGTCGCGACCCTCGGCGGCGTCGAGGTCGAGCGCGAGCGACCGGCAACGCAGGACCGCGCCGGGTGCCCCGGCCTTCTCGGACAGCGCACGAGCGCGGGCGAGCGCCGATCGCGCCGCAGCGGTGTCGCCGAGCAGCAGGTGCAGGCGGGCCGCGGCGAGGGCGACCGGCCCCACCACCCCGATCTGGCCGACGTTGGCGAGATAGGGCAGGTAGGGCTGGAGGCGGTCGAGGGCCTCGGGCGCGAGCGCCGCCGCGCCGACGTCCGCGACGGCGTGGCCGATCAGGGTGAACCGGCAGTGGGTGTTCCACGTCGACGGCGTTTCGCGCCGCAACTCGGTGGCGAGTTGGTCGGCGGCGGTCGGGTCGCCCGTCGCGACGGCCTGGAGGCACGCCACCCAGGGCGCGGACGCGGGTCGCTCGAGTGCGTAGTCCGCGTCGGCGAGACGCCCCTGCTCCCAGCGCAGGGTCATCGTCGCCACCTGGAAGCTGTCCACCGCGTAGAGCTCGGTGCGACGGTGCAGGTCGAGCGCGCGACGGAACAACGACTCGGTCACGGCGAGGTCGTCGGTGACCAGCAGGTCCAGGGTGGCCTCGGACCACCGGAACTGCACCCGGCTGGTCGCGAGGCGCAGCAGGTCACTGCGGACCGCGCCGTCGCGGACGTGGGCGGCGGCCTCGCCGGTGTCACCGAGGGTCAGGTGGGCCATGAAGGCCAGGCCGTGGGTGATGACCGCGTCGACGTCGGCGGTGGCGTGGTCGAGGCGGGCGAACTCGGCCAGGTGGGTGAGCGTCTCCCCGGCGTGGGTCGCGACCCCGGAGTAGGCGAGCACCCGGCCCAGGAGCGCGTCGGCCAGGACCTCAGGGTCCCCGAGCGCCCGGGCGACCTCGATGCCCCGCCGGCTGAAGCGGTCCGGGACCTCGGGATCGGGGTCGTAGGGTGACCCGGCCGCGATCGCGGCGAGGACCCGGACGTGCGCGGCCGGGTCGTCGGCCGTCATCGGTTCGACGGCGCGGAGCCGGGCGAGCACCGGGCGGGGGTCCTCGCCGAACGACGCCCACGGCCACGACCCGCTGGTGCGCAACAAGGCGCGGGCCATGCGGCCGACGGAGTCCAGGCGCCGCTCGCGCACGGCGTCGAGCAGCTGTTCGTCGACGGCGTCGAGCACGGTCTGGCCGCGCCCGCTCCGAGCGAGGGCGTCGAGGCGCGCGACGACCAGGTCGTCACGTGAGCGGGTGGTCGCCGCGGCCGAGCCGGTCGTCCCCCCGAGCAGGTCGACCGCGGCCACGGCGTGGCCCCACCACTCGGCGGCGACGTCGGGGTGCCAGCTGCGCTCGGCCTCCTCGGCGGCGTCTCGGCAGGCCTGCAGCACCTCGACGGGGTCGGCGAGCACGCCCGCCGCCAGCAGGTGGGTGGCGCGGCGGGCCGGGTTGTCCGCGCCCGTGCCGCCGTGGGCGAGGGCCTCGGCCACCCGCAGGTGCAGGCGCTGACGCCGCACGACCGAGAGGCCGGCGAGGGCCTCCTCGCGCAGCAGCGCGTGCGCGAAGGTGTAGTCGCCCGTGCCCGGCGCGGGGACGATCAGGTGTTCGTCGGCGGCGTCGTCGAGCAGATCGGCGAGATCGGCGCGGTCGGTCCGCGTCACCCGGGCCAGCAGGTCGAGGTCGAGGTGCTCGCCGATGACGGCGGCGGTCCGCAGCACCTGCACCACGTCGGGGTCGACCGCGGCGAGACGCCGCCCGAGCACCGATCGCACTGCTGCCGGGACGTCGCCCCGCGCCTGGTCGCGTTCGGGCAGGCGCGCGTACTCGGAGACGAAGAAGGCGTTGCCGCCGGTGCGGTCGGCCAGCTCGCGGGCGCGGGCGTCGTCGCAGGGACGGCCGCTCACCTGCTCGACGAGCAGAGCGACGTCGGCCGCGGGCAACGGCGGCACCGGGAGCAGACGGGCGCCGGAACGGCGGGCGAGCGCGAGCAGCAGGCGACCGACCTCGGCGCCACCCTCGCCCTCGCGGACGGTGACGACCACGGCGAGGCCGGGCAGGTCGGTCGGGTCGGTCGAGCACAGGTGGGTCAGCAGGCGCAGCGTCGGGGTGTCGGCCCAGTGCACGTCCTCGACGAGCAGCAGCAGCGGTCGGTCCGCCGTCGCCTCCCGCAGGGCGTGGCGCACCGCGTCGTACGTGGCGAACCGGGCAGCGTCCGCGTCCGTGCCCGGGGGCGGCGTGAGCACGGCGTCGGCGTCAGCGCCCAGGGCGGTCAGCGCGTGCCGCAACGGCCAGTGGGCGGGCGTCCCCGTGTCGTCGGGGCAGTCGGCCCGGACCACCTGCCCGTCGGTCGTCCACAGCCGGGTGGCCTCCTCGGCCAGGCGACTCTTGCCGATGCCGGCGGTGCCGCTGAGCGCGACCCACCGGGCGCCGGCGGCCGCGGCGTCGCCGAGCAGCGCCCGCAGGACCCCGAGCTCGTGCGCGCGTCCGATCAGCGGGTCCAGGGCGGGCGGCGGCCCGACGTGCGGAGGCGTCCGCACCGGTGCGACGGACGCCGGTTCGACGACGCCCGGCGTGACCACGGCGTCGTCGGTCCGCGGCCAGGTCGCGAGGGCCGCGTCCTGCCGCAGCACGGCGGCCTGCAGGTCGCGCAGGGCTGGGCCCGGGTCGAGGCCGAGCTCGAGGTCGAGCCGCTCGGTGTGCTCCCGCAGGACAGCGAGCGCGTCACCGGAGCGCCCGGCGCGGTACAGCGTGACGGCGTGCAGCCAGCAGGCGCGCTCGTCGAGGGGGTGGTCGCCCGCGAGCGCGCGGGAGTGACCGACCGCCTCGGCCACCCGGTCCAGCCCGAGCAGGCCTGTGACCCGGTGCTGCCGGACCGCGAGCAGACGTTCCTCGAGGGGACCGGCGGCGACCCGGACCCACTCCTCGTCGCGGTACTCGGCGAGCAACGGACCACGCCACAGCGCCGTCGTCCGGTCGGCCGCGTCCACGACCTCCGCCCACCGGGAACCTGCCGAGGCACCCTCGACCTCGGCCGCGAGCAGGGAGAACTCGCCGAGGTCGGTGTCGCTCGGCGCGACGTCGAGGACGTAGGCGTCGCCCTTGCGCAGGATGGGCGACGCCGCCCGGTCGTCGTCGCGCAGCACCCGGCGCAGGTTCGAGACGTACGCCTGCAGGCTGGCGGCGGCGCTGGGCGGGTGGCGCTCACCCCAGACCACCTCCGCCAGGCGGTCGGAGGAGACCACCCGCCCGGCGTCCAGGGCGAGCGCGGCGAGGACGGCGCGCTGCTTGCGGCCGCCGAGCGGCGCCGGGCCGGTGGCGAGGTCGACCTCGACCGGTCCGAGCAGCCGGTATCGCGTCACCGCGACATCATGACGGCCGTCCGCAAGGGGGTCGCGGCAGCGACGACGTGGCGTGGGTCGTAGGCCTCGGCCAGCGTGGCGAGGCGGTCGAGGGTCGCCGGGTCGTGGTGCCGGCGCACGCCGCGCCCGTCCGTCGCCGCACTGAAGTTCGGCTGGGCCCGCCCGCCGGACAGCGGTTCGAGCGCGACCGCGACCGCGGCGGCCGCCGCCTCGCTCGCCTCGGCCAGCGGCGGGGCCGCGAGGCCCACGAGCATCAGGTTGTAGGCGGCGTCGCGGTGGCAGACCGCGCTGGGGACGTCGGGTTCGTCGGCCAGTCGTCCCCCGAGCAACCGCAACTCCACCGCGAGCAACGGGCTGCCGGACTCCGGCCCGGCCAAGGCGAGCAGGGTGTCGACCGCGTCGGCCGGCAGCGCACCGAGCAGCATCGACCTCTCGAGCACCGGCATCGGGTCGACCGGGTCGGCGTGGATCGCACCCAGCGCGGCGAACGGCATGACGTCGACCCCGCCGAAGACGACGGGTGCCGCTCCGGAGATGCCCGCCAGGGTGCGGGCGCCCTCGGCCGGGTCGCCGACCCAGGCGAAGCGCACGGCCACACTCGTGCGGCCGGCGAGCGGCGCGGGCACCGTCGGCAACGGCGGCAGTCGCAGTACGGCCACCGACGTCGTGGCCTGCTCGGGCAGTTCCGCGCTCCAGGTGCGCCACGCGCGCAGCACCGTCTCGGCGTCGGCGCCGTCGAAGTACAGGGCACCGCCGAACAGTTCGGCGACCTCGAACAGGTCGATCTCCACGGCGGTGACGATGCCGAGGGCGCCCTTGCCACCGCGCAACGCCCAGAACAGCGCCGGGTTGTCGCCGGCGCTCACGTGCCGCACCTCGCCGTCGCCGGTGACGACCTCCAGGCTGCGCACGTGGTCGCTGGCGTAGCCGAACGTGCGGGCGACGGGTGACAACCCACCGCCGGTGAGGTACCCGACCACGCCGACGCCCGGGGCGGAACCTGCGAGAGCGGCGAGCCCGTGGGGAGCGGCCGAGTCCAGCACCCGCTGCCAGCACACGCCGGCGCCCACCCGGGCGGTCCGGCGGACGGGGTCGACGCTGAGCTCGTCGAGTCGGCGGGTGTGCACCAGGACGGTCGGCCGGGTCGTCGGCACGGCTCCGTGCCCGGTCGCGCGGACCGCCACCTCGAGCTCGGCGCCCGCAGCGACGCGCACCACGGCCGCGACGTCGGCCGCGTCCAGCACCTCGACGACCGCGACGGGTGAGGACGCCGCTGCAACGTTCCAGGGCGTGGACAGTTCGGGGTACGCGTCGTCGCCGGGGAGCAGCACCCGCCCCCGGACCTCGGAGCGAAGGACCTCGGTCCACGGGGCGGAGGTGGTGGCCGCGGGGCTGTCGGGGGCGGGACGATCGGACGGGACGAGCAGGGTCATGACGGACTCCGGGATGACGAGCGGTGGTGGACGGTGACACCGTGGCCGCAGCGGCTTGCATCCGCGTTGAGCTCGGTTCCAAGCAGCGTCCAACCCCTGTGCAACGGTCCAGCGCCAACCTCAGGGCATGACCCACACCGACGCGACCGAGCGTCTCAACCCGTCCAGCTGGAACCTCGCCCTCGGCTACGACCAGGCGCAGGTCCGCCCCGCCCCGTCGCGTCTGCTCACCCTCGCGGGGCAGGGTGCGATCCTCGCCGACGGCACCCCGGTGCACGCCGGCGACATGGCCGCCCAGCTGAACGTTGCACTCGACAACGTCGAGGAGTTGTTGGGGCTCGGCGGCATGGACTGGCGCGACGTCTTCTCCTTGACTCTCCACGTGACCGACGTCGACGCGGCCCTCGCGGCGTACTCGGTCGTCACCGCGCGACTCGCCCCCAGCGGTGCGACCCCGCCCGCCACGCTGGTCGAGGTCACCCGTCTCGCCGTGCCGACGATGCTCGTCGAGATCACCGCGCAAGCCGGCCGGTAGAGCCCGCGGTGCGCCTCGGACAACGCGTGGGAAGCGCGCCGCCGGCGGTTCGTCTCGACCTACGCATCCAACTGCCGGCGCAGCCACGCCGCTCGCGCGGCGACGGCGTCGCGGGACAGCGCGGCGTGGGGCGCGACGACGTCGAAGCCGTGGAACCCGCCGGGCCACACGTGCAGCTCGGCGCGGGCCCCCGCCTGCCACAGCCGGACCGCGAAGGCGACGTCCTCGTCGCGGAAGGTCTCGGCGGACCCGACGTCGACGAACGTCGGTGGCAGTCCGGACAGGTCGGTGGCGCGGGCGGGCGCGGCGTACGCCGGCACGTCCGGTCCACCCGCGACACCGACGCCGAGCAGCGCGTCCCACCCGGTCCGGTTGGAGGTCTGGTCCCACACGCCCAGGCCACGCATCTGCCGCGCCGAGCGGGAATCGTTGCGGTCGTCGAGCATCGGCGACATGAGCAACTGCGCGAACACCTGCGGGCCATGGCGGTCGCGGGCCATGAGGGTGACGGCAGCGGCGAGGCCGCCGCCGGCGCTCTCCCCGGCCACGACGATGCGCTCGGGGTCGATGCCGAGTTCGGCCGCGTGCCCGGCTACCCACACCAGGCCGGCGTAGCAGTCCTCGACCGGTCCGGGGTGACGGGTCTCGGGAGCGAGTCGGTACTCGACCGAGACCACCGCGGCCCCCAGCGGTGCCGCCAGATCGAGGATCTCGACCAGCGCGAACCGGTTGTCGCCGACGATCATCCCGCCGCCGTGGACGTGGTAGATCGCGGCGGTGGGCGCCAGCGCCCCGGTCGGCAGGCAGAGCAACAGGCTGATGTCGGGGTCGACGTCCGGGCCGGGCACGGTGCGTTCCTCGACGCGGTAGGCGCCATCGCGTGCGAGGACCTCGTCGGTCGGACTCACGACTCCGGGTACGGGCGCGCGCATCTGCTCGATGGTGTCGAGGCGGTACGCATCCGGCGCCCGGATGCCGGCGAGCAGTTCGACGACAGGCGCGAGCTCCGGGTCGAACGGCGGCGGCGGTCCGACCGGGCGGGTGTCGGGCCGCGTCTCGACGGGAGTGCTCACGGGCTTCCTCCGATGTGATCAAGGGATTCAGGCGGTCGGGACGGTGCCGCCGTCGATGACGTACTCGGCGCCGACGATCGCCGATGCCCGGTCCGAGACCAGGAACCCGACGAGATCGGCGATCTCCTCGGTCCGGGCGAAGCGGCCGAGCGGCACGCCACCGAGGGAGTCGAAGATGGACTGCGCGGCCTGCTCGCGGGTCAGGCCGTTGCCCTCGGCGAGGTGGCCGACGAACTGCTCGTAGGCCTCGGTCTCGATGCCGCCGGGGCTGACGGCGTTGACGCGGATGCCGCGTGGCGCGAGTTCGTTCGCCAGCCCCTTGTTGTACGTGCGCAACGCGGCCTTCGCGGCGGCGTAGGGCAGCGTCGCGTCGTGCAGCGGGATCTGGTGCTGGATGGACGTGACGTGCACGACGACGCCCGATCCGGCCTCGACCATCGCCGGCAACAGCGCGCGGTCGAGGCGGACCGCGCCGAGCAGGTTGAGCTGCAACTCGGTGAGCCACTGCTCGTCGGTGATGACGGCGAATCCTCCGGTCGGCGTGGAGGTGCCGCCGACGACGTGCACGAGGATGTCGAGGGCGGCGCCGGTCTCCGCGATGCGCGCGGCGACGGTGGCGCTGCCCGCGGCGGTCGACGTGTCGGCGGTGATGAACCGGTCGGGGTGCCCGTAGCCGTCGGGCATCGTGCGGGCTGAGGTCCACACGTCGGCGCCCAACTCCCGCAGACGTTCGACCACGGCCTTGCCAGCGCCCTTGGACCCGCCGGTGACCAGCGCCCGGCGCCCGTCGAGGCGGTCGCGATCCCTACCAGACATGGGGTTTCTCCTTCGAGACTGCAGTGACGAGGTGTCGGGGACGGGTCGGTCAGGCTTCGTGGTCACCGATCACGATCTCGGTGATGAGGCCGCCCTCGAGGGTGAACCGGTAGTCCAGTTCGGCGACGCCGCCGGGGAAGTTGCCCGTGAGGCGCACGGCGATGATGAAGTGCGCATCGTCGATCCGGCGGGTACCGAGTTCCTCGGTGGTGACCTCGAACTCGGCGCCGGCATCGCGGACGAACAGGTACACCTGGTCGCGTCCGCGCCAGGTCTGACCCATGTCGACGGCGACCACGTCGTCGGCGAGGAACTGCACGGCCGTGTCGGCGTCGTGGACGACGTGAGCCGTGAAGAACTCGCGCAGGGCGCTGGGGAGTTGCTCGGACCGGGATGCGGTGTGGTTGGTCATGGACCCACCGTGCGGGCTCGCGGCGCGGGAGGGTCAAGAACTCGACCCTCCCCCAGGGGGAGGGTCCAGACTCCTCTGCATGCTGACCATCGGGGAGTTCTCCCGGCTGACCCACCTCAGCGTCCGGACCCTGCGTCGCTACCACGAGGCGCACCTGCTCGAGCCACTCGTGGTCGACGACGCCACCGGCTACCGCTACTACGGCGTCGAACAGATCCCGACGGCACAGGTCATCTCCCGCCTACGCGAACTCGACGTCCCCCTGCCGGACGTGCACCGCATCCTGCGCACCCCCGACCCCGGCGTCCGCTCGACCCTGGTCGCCGAACACCTGCAGCGCCTCGAGGACGAACTGACCCGGACCCGCGCCGCGGTCACCTCACTGCGCCGCCTGCTCGACCCCGACCCCGCGCCGATCGAGGTCGAGCTGCGGGCCGAACCCGCCCGCACGGTCGCGGCGGTCGAGGCCGTGGTCCGCAGCGGCGACGTCGAGTCGTGGTTCGCGGGCGCGATGGCCGAGTTGCACGCGGCGGTCGGCGCCGACGTCACCGGACCGCCCGGCGGCGCCTACGACAACGCCTTGTTCGAACAGGAACGCGGTCACGCGCTCGTGTACCTGCCGACCACAGCGCCGCCGCGCACCGGACGCGTCCACCCCGTGACCCTGCCGGCGGCGGAACTAGCCGTCACGACCCACGCCGGCGAGCACGACAGCGTCGAGGTCACCTACGGGCAACTCGGGACCTGGGTGGTCGAGAACGCCATGGCCGTGGCCGGACCGGTGCGCGAGGCGTACCTCGTCGGGCCCGGCGACACCGACGACCCCGCCGCGTGGCGCACCCAGATCGGGTGGCCGGTGTTCCGCGTGTCCTGAGACGCCCGGAGCGAACCGGGACAGCTGGGAGGAGGAGCGGACGTGGGCAGCATGGACGAGCTGGTCGACCCCGGGACGACGGATCTACCTGACTCCTCGCGGAGTTGCGGGGTGTCAGAGGACGATCTCGTACAGCACGAGGGTCCCGTCCGTGCCGGTGGTGATGAACCCGGCACGCTCGAGCGTCCTGCGGGACGCGGCGTTGTCCGCCTCGATGTCGGCCACGACCCGGGCCACCCCGTGCGCGCGGGCGTGGGCGAGGACGGCTCCGACGGCCTCGGCGGCGAACCCGTGTCCCCGCGCCGAGGGCGCGAACCCGTAGCCGATCTCCGCGGTGCCGTCTCGAGGCCGGCCCTTGAAACCGATGCCGCCGACAGCCTGACCGTCGGCGGACCTGACGACGACGAAGTGCCCGAAGGGGTGTTGGTCTCCCTCCGCCCGCGTGGCGCGCAGGAACATCGTCGCGCCGATCACGTCGCCCTCGAAGGGGAAGTCGTGGGCCCAGGAGTCGCCGGCGTCGGGCGCGCGGGCGGCGATGCGCTCGGCCTCGTCGACGCCGACGGGTCGCAGGACGAGCCGTTCGGTGCGCAGGTCGTCCACGTCGTCATCAGACCAGCGCGGCCAGGGTGGAGCAACACCGTTCCGACCCACCGACCTGCGGCCGGCAGCGCCCAGCGCCGAGACACCGAGGCGTTCTCCGCAGCCGCTGTCGTCGGGTGGCAGCATGCGTCGGGTGAGCTACGACCTGGCGGTCTGGGAAGGCGTCCGACCCTCCGATGACGTCTCGGCCGCGGCGATCTACGAGCGGATCGTGAACGAGCTCGAGGCCGGCGACCCCGCGACCCCGACCGCGCCGATCGTGGCGTACGTGTCCGCGTTGCTCGAGCGGTGGCCGGACATCACGACGGAGGCGGGCGACGACTCGCCGTGGGCCGACGGTCCGATGATCGCCAACGCGTCCGGCTCCTGGATCTACTTCTCGATGGTGTGGAGCCGCGCCGAGGAAGCGTCCCGGTACGCCGCGGATCTCGCCGCCCGCCAGGGGTTGGTCTGCTTCGACCCGCAGACCGAGCGGCTGCGTCCCGCGACGGTGCAGCCCGCGACCACACGCCGTCGATGGTGGTCGGGACGCGACGGCGAGTGAACCGTGCTGGAGGAGATGTGGACGTGACCGCACCTCGTGGCCGGATCCGATCCGCGACCGCTGCTGACGCCCCGCAACTGCTCAGGTTGTGGAGCTTGCTCTTCGGCGAGGACGTCGCCGCTGACGACGCGACGTGGCGGCCGCGTGCGCTCGAGTGGACCGAACAGGTCGTGGAGCAGCCGTCGGTGGCGCACCTGCCTCTGGTCGACGTGGGAGGCGCTGCGGTCGCGTGTGCGGTCGGCACGCTCGAGCTCGGCGTCCCCAACCCGTACTGCCCGCGTGGACGTACGGTCCGCCTCGCCAACCTCGTGACCGTTCCCGAGCAACGCGGTCTCGGTCACGGGACGCAACTGGTCGCGGAGGTGGTGCAGTGGGCCAGATCGATCGACGCCGACCGCGTGGACCTCAGCGCGACGGCCGAGGGGCGTCGGATCTACGAGCGCGCGGGTTTCGTCGTCACGTCGGCCCCACGCATGAAGCTGGTGATCTGAGCACTCCGCGGAGCACCACCGGTGAGAGGTCGTGCTGTCCCTGGCCCGTGCCCGGAACCGACGACCTCGACACCCGGCTGCGCGCTGCCGACACCCGGTGGGTCACCGCCCGTGGCGTCATCCGGCACCGACGGCGCCACGACCTGGTCACCGTCGGGTTCGAACGTCACTTCGCCGCGCTGGCGTCGTCGGACACGGGCTGGCGGGTGGGCGACGCGCCGGCGGACGTGGTGGCCGCGGCGACGGCCGATCCCACCGTCGTCGAGGCGGTTCTCGCGGTGGCGGCGGACCAACACGGTCGGCGTCGGGTCGAAGCGCTCTCGCGGAACGGGGACGAGTGGCTCCCCGATCTGGTCGTGGTGGACGGCGACACCTGGTGGGCCCGCACCAGCGACGGAGTGCTCACCAACGGTGGCGACCCTCGACACCAGCACGGCGGTGCCGAGGAACTCGTCCTCCTCTCCCCCAGCCGGGTGCCGGACGGCTACGACCTGACCGCGACGCCGGACCACGAAGTCGTGGCCGGTCGGAGGTGTCAGGTCGCTGTCGCCACACCACGCCCGCCGCGGGCCGGTCCACGCCGGCCCGGGTCGGAGGTGTTCGCCATGATCACCGGGGGCGGCCGCTTCCGCCTCAGTGTCGACGCGGACACCGGCGTGCTGCTGAGGGTCGTCAAGCAGGTCGACGGCGAGGACGCCGAGACCGTCGAGTTCCTCGACCTCGTCGTCGACGCCCCGTTGCCGGACGACCTGTTCGCCGCGCTCAGCTGAGCTGAACGCGACGTGCGTCGCGCACCGCGGCACGGCCCTCCCGCGCCCGGTGACGCGCACCCCCGCCGCCTACCGTGGCCGAGGTGTCCGCGATCGACGACGCCCTGGCCCGGGCGCGTGAGGGGTGGACACGGGTGGCGGCGGCAGAGGCCGCGGCGCAGGTCGAGGCGGGTGAGGCGTTGCTCGTCGACACCCGCACGGCCGCGCAGCGGGCCCGGACCGGCGAGTTGCCGGGCGCGGTGGTCATCGACCGGACCGTCCTCGAGTGGCGCCTGGACCCCACGACCGCCACCTGCATCCCGGAGGCGCTGCGCCGTCCGCGGCTGATCGTGGTGTGTCGGCAGGGGTTCAGCTCATCGGTCGCCGCGCGGGCGTTGCGCGACCTCGGCCTCGACGCCACCGACGTCGTCGACGGCGTGGAGGGATGGCTCGCCGCCGGGCTGCCGCTCGTCGACGGCCCGGCCGACGTGCGGGAGTGACCCTCAGATCACCCCGCGGTCGCGCAGCCCCTGCAGGTCCGCCGGCGAGACGCCGAGCAGATCGCCCCACACCTCGTCGTTGTGCTCGCCGAGTTCCGGGCCGGCGGTGCGGACGGTTCCCGGCGTGGCCGACAGCTTCGGCGCGACACCCTGCATCGGCACCTCGCCGAAGTCGCGGTGGGCGACGCGCACGATCGCCTCGCGCGCCGCGAAGTGCGGGTCGGCCAGCATGTCCTTGGCGCGGAAGATCTGCCCGGCCGGGACGCCCGCGGCGTGCAGACGTTCCAGCAGCGCACCGGAGTCGACGGTCGAGGTCCACGCCGCGATGTGGTCGTCGAGTTCGGCCATGTTGGTGCCGCGCGCGCCGTGGGTGGAGTACCGCTCGTCGCCAGCCAACTCGGGTTCACCCATCACGTCCGCCAGCCGCCCGAACACGGAGTCCTGGTTGGCGGCGATGAGCACGAGGTCGCCGTCGGCCGTCGGGTAGACGTTGCTCGGCGACACGTTGGGCAACGTCGCTCCGGTGCGTTCGCGCTGGTACCCCGCGACCGCCCACTCCGGGACGAGGCTCTCCATGAAGGCGAGCACGGCCTCGTAGATGGCGGAGTCGACGACCTGCCCGCGGCCGGTGCGGCCCCGGGCGTGCAGCGCGACGAGCGTGCCCAGGCAGGCGAAGGTCGCGGCGAGGGAGTCACCGAGCGAGATGCCGGCGCGGACCGGCGGGGTGTCGGGGTCGCCCATGACGTAGCGGATGCCGCCCATGGCCTCACCGATCGCGCCGAAGCCCGCCCGCGGCGAGTACGGGCCGGTCTGGCCGTAGCCGGTCACCCGGGTCACCACCAGGCCCGGGTTGGTCTCCCACAGCCGTTCCGGGGCGAGGCCCCAACGCTCGAGGGTGCCGGGCCGGAAGTTCTCGACCAGGACGTCGGCGGTGTCGAGCAGCCGCCGGACCATCTCCTGGCCCTCGGGGTCGCGCAGGTTCAGCGTGACCGACCGCTTGTTCCGGGCGACCACCGGCCACCACAGCGACCGGCCGTGCGGCTTCTCGCGCCCCCACTGCCGCATGGGGTCGCCTCGTCCGGGGTCCTCGACCTTGATGACCTCGGCGCCGAAGTCCCCGAGCAGCTGCCCGCAGAAGGGGCCGGCCAGCAGCTGTCCGAACTCGACCACGCGGAGGTCGTCGAGCGGGAGTCCGGGGTCGTCCCCGCCGCCGCCGAACCCCTCGTCTGCCGCTTGCGTCACGTGCGCACCTCTCGATCGTCGATCCGATTGCATGGAACCTGCCGCACCAGGACGGCGTTCCGCCCACGATTCACCAACTGCATCCAAGGATTGCATGCAATCGCCGTTCGGAGTAGGAGTAGACCATGCGCAGATCGGTGAGCGTCGTCGAGGTGTCCCCCCGCGACGGGTTGCAGAACGAGGCCGTGACCCTGTCGACCGAGGACAAGCTCGACCTCCTCGACCAGCTCCTCGCGAGCGGGCTGTCGCGTGTCGAGGTCACCTCGTTCGTCAACCCGGCCCGGGTCCCCCAGCTCGCCGACGCCGACGACCTCTGCGCCCGGCTGCCGCGTGACGGCGGCGCGTCGTGGACCGGGCTCGTGCTCAACGACCGCGGGCTGGACCGGGCGCTCGCCGCCGGGGTCGACGAGGTCAACGTCGTCGTGGTCAGCACCGACACCTTCAGCAGGCGCAACCAGGGCGTCGACACCGCGGGCGGGGTGCAGGTGTGGAAGGACCTCGCCGGACGCGCCCGCGCCGCGGGTCGCCGGGTGACCCTCACCCTCGGCGCGGCGTTCGGCTGCCCGTTCGAGGGCGAGGTGTCGACCGCGCGGGTGCGGGAGGTCATGGCCGCGTGCGCCGAGGTCGCCCCCGACGAGATCGCGCTCGCCGACACCATCGGCGTCGGAGTGCCGACCCAGGTCGACGCCCTCACGGCCGTCGCGTCGGACGTCCTGCCCGGCGTCCCGTTGCGGTGGCACTTCCACAACACGCGCAACACCGGCAACGCGAACGCGTGGACCGCGGTCCTCGCGTCCGATCCCGACGTGCCGCTCGCTCTGGACGCCAGCACGGGCGGCATCGGCGGGTGCCCGTTCGCCCCGGCCGCGACCGGCAACATCGCCACCGAGGACCTGCTGTACCTGCTGCACCGCGCGGGCATCGACACCGGCGTGCGGGTCGAGCCACTGCTCGACACCGCGCTCTGGATCGGCGAGCACCTCGGCCAGACCGTCCCCGGCCAGCTCTCCCGCGCCGGAGTGTTCCCGCCGCCGTGAGCGCACAGCTGGTCCGCGTACCGTCGGAGACACCAGGGAAACAGGGCTCCGGTCCACGGAATCCCTCCCTGGCGAACGCAACCGGCCCACGGGCCATGACGGGGACCGCTCGTGTCCACCCAGCTGATCACCACCGACACCACACCGACGGCCGCGACGGCGTTGTGCGAGGCCTGCCCGCATCCGGCCGCCGCCCACGACGCGACCTCGCGGCGCTACTGCGCCGCGACCACCGCAGCCGCGAGTGCGCGCGGCTGCATCTGCGCCGGTCAGTGACGCACGGGGACCCCGCGTCAGCCCAGCGCGGCGCGGAGGTCCTCGACCAGGTCGGCGCCGTCCTCGATACCGACGGACAGTCGGACCAGATCGGCCGGCACCTCGAGCTCGGATCCCGCCACTGACGCGTGCGTCATCTGCGCCGGCAACTCGATGAGACTCTCGACGCCACCGAGCGATTCGGCGAGGGTGAACCACTGCGTGCGCTTGCAGATCTCCAGCGCGGCCTCGACGCCGCCGGTCGGGCGGAACGAGACCATCCCGCCGAAGCCGCGCATCTGGCGAGCGGCGACGTCGTGGTTCGGGTGCGAGTCCAGCCCCGGGTAGAGCACCGTGCCGACCGCGGGGTGCGAGGTCAGCATGTCCACGACCAGTCGCGCGTTGACCTCGTGCTGACGCATCCGGACGCCGAGGGTCTTGATGCCGCGCAGGGTGAGCCAGGCGTCGAACGGCCCGGCGACCCCGCCGATCGCGTTCTGGTGGAACGCCAGGTCGTCGCCCAGCTCGGTGTCGGCCACGACCAGGGCGCCACCCACGACGTCGGAGTGGCCGCCGAGGTACTTGGTGGTCGAGTGCACGACGACGTCGGCACCGAGGGCGAGCGGCTGCTGCAGGAACGGCGTGGCGAAGGTGTTGTCGACCACCAGCTTGGCACCGTTGTCATGTGCAACAGACGCCAACGCGGCGATGTCACCGATCGACAGCAGCGGGTTGGTGGGGGTCTCGCACCACACCATGACGGTCTCGGGGCGCATCGCGGCGCGCACGGCGTCGAGATCTCCCAACGGCACCGGGGTGATCGTCACGCCCCAGTTCGCCGCGACCTTGGCGAACAACCGGTAGGTGCCGCCGTAGGCGTCGTTCGGGAGCACGACGTGCGAACCCGGCCGGCACACCGTGCGGATCAGGGTGTCCTCGGCGGCGAGGCCGGACGCGAAGGCCAGGCCCCGCGAGCCGTTCTCCAGAGCGGCCAGCGCGGTCTCGAGCGCGGTGCGGGTCGGGTTGGCGCTACGGCTGTACTCGTAGCCACCGCGGGTGCCGCCGACGCCGTCCTGCGCGTAGGTCGACGTGGCGTAGATCGGCACCACCACGGCACCGGTCGTCGGGTCGGGCTCCTGGCCCGCGTGGATGGCGAGCGTCTCGATGCCGGTCACGTCGTCCACGGTATCGACGTCTCAGGTCCGGACGAGGAGCTCCGGGGTCAGCTCGGCCAGCGACGTCGCGCCGACCAGCCCCATCGTGAGGTCCAGTTCGGCCAGCACGTCGTCGAGCACCTCCCCGACCCCCTCCTCCCCCGCGACCGCCAGCCCGTAGACGTAGGGACGGCCGAGCAGCACCGCCGCGGCCCCGAGCGCGACCGCCTTGACCACGTCGGCACCGCCGCGGACCCCGCTGTCGAGCAGCACCGGGATCGCGCCGTCGACGGCGGCGAGGACGCCGGGCAGGGCGTCGACCGCCCCGATCGAGCCGTCGACCTGCCGGCCGCCGTGGGTGGACACGACGATCCCCGCGACGCCGGTGTCGACGGCCCGGCGGGCGTCGTCGGGGTGCAGCACGCCCTTGAGCACGATCGGCAGGTCGGTACGTTCCCGCAGGCCCTCGACGTCGTCCCACGTGAGCGACGGCCTCGAGTAGATGCGCAGGAACGTCTCGACGGCCGCCCGTGGTACGGGCGAGCGCAGGTTGTCGACGAACCGGCCGGGGTGGTTGGCGGTGAGGGCGACGAGCGTGCGCAGCGTCGTCGGCGTGATCCGAGGCCGTTCGGTGGGCGTCAGGGCGGCGGCGTCCGCGGCCTCCTGCGCGAGCCGCCGGAAGACCGGGTCGGAGGTGTACTGCGCGATCCCCTCCCCCCGCGCGAACGGCAACGACCCGAGGTCGAGATCACGCGGACGCCAGCCCAGCATCGTGGTGTCCAGCGTCACGACGAGAGCCGAGGCCCCGATTCCCGCGGCGCGCCGGAGGACCGAGTCGACCAGTTCGTCCGATGTCGACCAGTACATCTGGAACCATCGGGGCGTGACCCCGAGTGCCGCTGCCACGTCCTCCATCGCGAAGGACGCCTGGTGCGACAGCACCATCGGCACCCCGCGGGCAGCTGCGGCACGCGCCACGGCGAGGTCGGCGTCGCGATGAGCGAGCGAGAGCACCCCGACCGGGGCGAGGGCCACCGGCGCCGGCAGCCGGTCGCCGAACAGCGTCGTCGAGAGGTCCCGCGTGCCGACGTCCCGGAGGACGCGCGGGACCAGGCGCCACCGGTCCAGGGCCGCCCGGTTCGCAGCCGCGGTGGACTCGGCCCCGGCACTGCCCGCGAGGTACGCCCAGGCCCGGCGCGAGAGTTTCCGTCGAGCCGCGTGTTCCAGGGCGACGGCGGAGGTCGGGACCTTCGGCCGGGTACCGGCGATCCCCGCGCGGTAGACGGCGTCCTGCCGCCGCCGCCCCCACGACGACGCCGCCGGGGTGGGATCGGCGGGTGGTTCGACGCTCATCGCGCGACCGTAGCGCCGTGGCAGCTGGCGCTCGCAGGCGTGCTCACGGTGGCGTTGATCGTCGCGCTCGGGACGTGGGTCTTCAACGGCGACGGCGGGTCGACGCCGGCCGCCGCCCGTCCGACCACGGCGGCGCAGCGGGCCGCGGCGTCCGCCTCGGCCGCCGCCTCGGCGTCGCAGTCGGCC
>NZ_JBTJEQ010000041.1:0-43244 GCF_054456675.1 Jatrophihabitans sp. YIM 134969 | reverse complement strand
GGCGGGCGCGACCCGGCGCGCGGCGGGCTCCGCGCGGCGCGAGTGCGGCGTGCCCTCGAGCAGCCCCGGGTGGGACGCCGCGAGTTCGGCGGTGAGCGAGGCGATGACGGCCGAGGCCGTGCTGCCGGAGGCGGAACGCCTGCGACCCTTCGCCGGGCGGGAGCCGGTGGGGCGCAGGGCCGCCTGCCAGGCGGCGTCGCGCCGGTCGCGGACGGTCGCGCTCCCGGCGGACTCCGGCCCGCTCGGGCCGGTCAGGTCGTCGTCCGACCCGTCCTCGTCGGTGGCGTCGGTCGTCCCCGAGGCGTCGTGCACGTCCGTCGTGCTCCACGGGCCGATCACCACGGGGTCGACCGCGATCTCGGTGTGATCGTCGGTGTCCGGCTGGGTAGATCGAGCAGGCAGGGTCGCGAGGCCCTGTTCGCGCCGGAACGCGGCGATGATCTCGGCGACGGTGCGGACCTCGGAACTGCAGGTCGCAGCAGCCGGAGCCGGAGTCACCGTGGGTACGTCGGGTGCCTCGAGCAGGGCGTGACGTCCCACGAAACTCCTCGTCCGTGCAGGCCAGGGACCCCGTCCGGGCGCGCGGTGGCGCGCCGCGCGGCGGGGATCGCCGGGCAGTCGACTGGCTGGGCGTGCCGACCGGTCGGGGGCCCGCCGGGAGCGGGAGGAACCGGTCGAACCGGCGCTGTCCGAGGTGTGACCGGGACGAGCGCCGAGACCAGACCGTAATAGAAGCCGTCGTCGCCATGCAAGGACCGACCCGCCTCACGCCGGCACCACGACCCCTCGGGAGCGGCGGGGGGACGGGGGCCCGCGGGGACGTCAGCCGACGGCGCCCGCGGCCGCCCGTGTCCCGCGGGACGGGGCCTGCGGCGGGGTGAGGGCGTCGACGCAGGCGGCGACGGCCGCCGGGTCGACGAGCAACGCCAGGTGGCCGACACCGTGCACCGCGACGTTCGTCACGTCCAGGTCCGGATGCTCCAGACGTCCGGACGACGTCGGCACCACGATCTCGTCGCGGTCGCTGTGCACGGACACCACCCGGCACCGGGCTCGGGTGGGGGCCGCCAGCTCGCGGATGACCTGGGCGCCGGGGCGCAGCTGCCGCGCCACCGGCAGCGGCAGCAGCCGGGCGAGGGTCGTGCCCTGGTGCGGCGAGCCGAGCGTGACCAGGGTGCCGACCCGGCGGTCGCCGCCGCGACGCTGGACGTAGTAGCGGGCGATGATGCCGCCGAGGCTGTGCCCGATGACGTTGACGCGCTCGTAGCCGGTCTGGTCGCAGATCCGCTCGATGTGGCGGCCGAGCCGTTCGGCGGCGGCCGCGACGTCGGCGGTCAGGGGCGAGTAGTTCAGCGTCGACACGCGTCCGTACCCGCGCCGTTGCAGGGTCCGCCGGATCACGGTGAAGGCCGCGCGGTTGTCGACGATGCCGTGGACGAGGACGACCGGGGTGCCGGCCGCGGCGACGTCGCCCAGCAGCAGACCGCGCACGACCGGGGACAGCGGGTCCAGGCGGGTGCGGTCGTCGACCAGTGCCGCCGACTCCGCGAGCACCCCGCCGGGGTAGAGGGCGAGGTGGGCCGCGAGCGAGGCGATCTCCTGGCCCGCGCGCAGGCCCGTCCGGGCGGAGGACACCGAGACGTCGAGCAGGCCGCCGGCGAGGACGCCGGGGTGGAGTCGGCGCGGCATGCGCAGGGGTTGCAGCGGCACGCGCAGGGGTTGCAGCGGGACGCGCAGGGGCGGGACGAGGCTCACGGGCGCACCCCTCTCGACGTCGGTGTCGGTGGCCACCGGTGGTGGTACCGGGGGTTCCTACCCATGTGTGTGACGGCCCACGCCTCCGGTGTGGAGTCCGGGCGCCGTGCGGACACTGTGACACAGGTAACCGGGACGTGTCGCCGCGGAGTCCGGATCGTGTCCGACCGGGCATCCCGTGGTGCGGTGCGATGCCTCACGCACCGCCCCGGTCGACCGCACGGACGTTCTAAGGTCTCCGGTCGTGGATCTGTTCGAGTACCAGGCCAAACAACTGTTCGCCGAGTACGACGTCCCGGTCGCGCTGGGCACCGTCACCGACTCCGCCGCGGGCGCCGAGGAGGCCGCGAGCATGCTCGGCGGCGTCACGGTCGTCAAGGCGCAGGTGAAGGTCGGCGGGCGCGGCAAGGCGGGCGGCGTCAAGGTCGCGAAGACGCCGGCCGACGCGAAGGACGCCGCCGAGGCGATCCTCGGGATGGACATCAAGGGCCACACGGTCCACCAGGTCCTCGTCGACCCGGGCGCCCAGATCGAGGAGGAGTACTACGTCTCCTTCCTGCTCGACCGGTCGAACCGGATGTTCCTCGCCATGGCCTCCTACGAGGGCGGCATGGAGATCGAGCAGCTCGCGGTCGAGCGCCCTGACGCCCTCGCGCGCGTCGCGGTCGACCCGCTGACCGGCGTCGACAAGGCCAAGGCCGACGAGATCGTCGCCGCGGCGAAGTTCCCCGAGACCGTCGCCGGGCAGGTCAGCGACATCCTCGTCGAGCTCTGGAAGACCTTCGTCGGCGCCGACGCCACGTTGGTCGAGGTGAACCCGCTGGCCAAGGTCGGCGGCGACGCCGGATCGACGGTGAAGGCGCTCGACGGCAAGGTCACCCTCGACGACAACGCCGACTTCCGGCACCCGACCAACGCCGACCTGGTCGACGTCGCGTCGGCCGACCCGCTGGAGCAGAAGGCCAAGGACAAGGGCCTGAACTACGTCAAGCTCGAGGGCTCGGTCGGGATCATCGGCAACGGCGCGGGTCTGGTCATGTCGACCCTCGACGTCGTCGCCTACGCCGGCGAAGCCCACGGCGGCGTCAAGCCCGCGAACTTCCTCGACATCGGCGGTGGGGCGTCGGCCGAGGTCATGGCCAACGGCCTCGACATCATCCTGGGCGACCCGGAGGTCCGCTCGGTGTTCGTCAACGTCTTCGGCGGCATCACCGCCTGCGACGCCGTGGCCAACGGCATCGTCGGTGCGCTGCAGACCCTCGGCGACGCCGCCACCAAGCCCCTCGTGGTGCGCCTCGACGGGAACAACGTCGACGAGGGCCGCCGCATCCTCGACGAGTTCGCGCACCCGCTCGTCACGCAGGTCGACACCATGGACGCCGCAGCCGACAAGGCCGCCGAACTCGCCAACGCTGGGAAGTGACGTCATGTCCATCTTCTTGAACGAGAACTCCCGCATCATCGTGCAGGGCATGACCGGCTCCGAGGGCATGAAGCACACGCGGCGCATGCTGGCGTCCGGCTCGACCGTCGTCGGCGGCGTCAACGCCCGCAAGGCCGGCACCAAGGTCGACGTCGACGGCACGGTCTTGCCGGTGTTCGGCTCGGTGGCCGAGGCCATGGCCGAGACCGGCTCCGACGTGTCGGTGGGCTTCGTCCCGCCGCCGTTCACCAAGGACGCCGCCGTCGAGGCGATCGACGCCGGCATCGGCCTGCTCGTCCTCATCACCGAGGGCGTCCCGGTGCACGACACCGCGCTCGTCTGGGCCTACGCCTCGAGCAAGGGCAACAGCACCCGGATCATCGGCCCGAACTGTCCCGGCCTGATCAGCCCCGGGAAGTCCAACGCCGGCATCATCCCCGCGAACATCACCGGCCCCGGCCCGGTCGGGCTGGTCAGCAAGTCCGGCACGCTGACCTACCAGATGATGTTCGAGTTGCGAGACCTCGGTTTCTCGACCGCGATCGGCATCGGCGGCGACCCGATCATCGGGACCACGCACATCGACGCCCTCGAGGCGTTCGAGGCCGACCCCGAGACCCAGGCGATCGTCATGATCGGTGAGATCGGCGGCGACGCCGAGGAGCGCGCGGCCGCGTTCATCAAGGACAACGTCTCCAAGCCGGTCGTCGGCTACGTCGCAGGCTTCACCGCGCCGGAGGGCAAGACCATGGGTCACGCCGGCGCCATCGTGTCCGGCTCGGCCGGCACCGCCCAGGCCAAGAAGGAGGCCCTCGAGGCTGCGGGGGTCAAGGTCGGCAAGACGCCGTCCGAGACCGCCCGCCTGCTGCGCGAGGTCCTCTCCGCCTGACCCACCCCTGTTGATCACGACGTTCCTGTCGCTGGAAGGCCCTGTCCAGCGACAGGAACGTCATGATCGACTTCTGGTGAGCGGTCAGTGGTGCGCGTCGGTGCCGGGGTACGAGCCGGAGTCGATGTCGGCGATCAGCCCGGGGTTGACCGGCTCCCAGTGCAACAATTGCCGGGTCTTCGCGGACGACGTCGGCATGTCGAGCGCGAAGAACCCGCCGATCCAGCCGAAGTGGTCGGCCATCTCGGCGCGGGGAACCGACCGTGCGGGGACGCCGAGCGAGCGACCCAGCGCCTCCGCGATCTCGCGGGCCGGCACGCCCTCCTCGGCGACGGCGTGGACCACGGAACCGGCCGGGGCGTCGTCCACCGCGAGGGCGACCAGCTTGCCCGCGTCGAGACGGTGGACAGCCGACCAGCGGTTCGTGCCCTCGTCGACGTAGGCGGCCACGCCCTTCTCGCGGGCGAGCTTCGCCAGCACCGCGACGAACCCGTAGTCGCCCGGGCCGTGCACGGTGGGAGCGAAGCGCACGACGACCGACCGCACGCCGGCGTCCGCGAGGTCGAGGGCGAGTCCGGCGTTGGCCACCCGGGCCATGCTCGCGGGGTCGGGCCGGTCGTCCTCGGTGCCCGGCCGGTCCGAGGCCAGACCGACGGTGCCCGAGGCGATGAGCAGCGGGCCGCCGGAGCTCGCCAGCACCTCGCCCATCGCGGTGATGGCGGCCCGGTCGAGTTCGGCCGCGCGGTCCATCTCGGAGAAGTCGTGGTGGTAGGCGAGGTGGACGATCCCGTCCGCCTCCTTGGCGGCGGCAGCGAGGCTCGCCGGGTCGTCGAGCGTGCCGTGGACGACCCCGACGCCCAGTGCCTCGATCCGCGCGGCGGCGGCGTCGTTGCGGGCGAGGCCGACGACCTCGTGGCCCGCGGTGAGCAGTTCAGGGACGACGGCCGAGCCGATCCAGCCGGAGGCGCCGGTGACGAGGACGCGCATGGTGGTTCTCCTTCGAGGTGATGTCATCAGGTGACATCACCGACGCTAGCACCTGATGTCACAACATGTCATCGGTACCGTGACGGTCATGGGGAGGTGGGAGCCGGACGCGGCCGGCCGGCTGCGCGCCGCCGCGATGGAGCTCTACGTCGAGCGCGGCTACGACCAGACCACCGTCGCCGACATCGCCGCCCGCGCCGGGGTCACCGCGCGGACCTTCTTCCGGCACTTCGCCGACAAGCGCGAGGTGCTGTTCGCCGGCTCGGCCGAACTCCAGGAGCGGATGCTCGAGGCCCTGGCCACCGCGCCGCCGGGCACCGCGCCCCTCGAGGCCGTCGCCGCGGCGCTCGCGGTCTCGGCCCGGATGCTGGGCGACCACCGCGAGTACTCGCGCCGGCGGCAGGAGGTCATCGCCGCCCACGACGACCTGCGTGAGCGCGAACTGGTCAAGCTCGACGCCATCGGAGCGGCCCTGGCCGCGGGGCTCCGCGACCGCGGGGTCCCCGAGCCGGAGGCGAGCCTCACCGCGGACACCGGCATCGTCGTGTTCCGGCAGGGGTTCGCGCGGTGGGCGTTCGCCGCCGAGGACCGCCCCCTGCTCGAGGTCATGACCGAGCTGTTCCAGCAGTTGCGGGCCATCACCGCCTGACGCGACACCGCGAGCGCCGGGAACCTCACGGCGGTGTGTCTCCTGCGATACCCAGAGGTTGACGCGGTGAACGCCGAGGCGGAACGGGCATCGCAACAGTGGCGCGCAGTTCGCGCGCCCGTCACGTCACCAGCAAGGAGCACGTCCACCATGATCGGATTCCTCGTCGCCGGCCTCGTCATCGGCGCGCTCGCCCGCCTCATCAAGCCGGGCAAGCAGAACCTCAGCGTCCTCGCGACCCTCGGCCTCGGGCTCGTCGGCTCGCTCATCGGCGGCCTCATCGCCCAGGCCTTCGGCACCGGCGGCATCTTCGAGCTGAACGTCCTCGGCTTCGTCCTCGCCGTCGTCGCGGCCGTGCTGCTCATCGGGGTGGCCGAGGCCGTCACCAACGGCCGCAAGAAGCCCGTCAACCGCTGAGTCGGCCGACTCCTCAGGAGTCGATCGACCGGCGTTCCTCGGTCGTCGGGGTCGACCCGTTCGACTCCGACGTGCCGAGGCCCCGGCGCAGGGACTCGAAGATCGTGAGTCCCTGACCCACCAGACCGGTCGCCAGTTCGCCGAGGCCCTCCGACCCGTTCAGCACGGTGACGTTCGCCCGTGAGAGGCCCTGCGCCGCCTCGCGGACGATCTGCGGCAGCTGCTCGATCATGAGTTGGTCCAGCGACACCCGGTTGTTCGAAGCCGCCGCCTCGGCGACGATGCGGGTCCGCTCGGCCTCGGCCTGCGCGAGGATCCGCACCCGTTCGGCCTCGGCCTCGGCGGGCTTGACGACCTCCGCGACCAGTTCCTGCTGGCGCAGGTCGGCGTTGCGGACCGCCAGCTCGGTCTGGGCCGCCAGCACCTCGCGCTGCGCGGTGGCCTTGGCCAACGGTCCGGACTGCGACGCCTCGGAGTCCGCGCGGTCGACCTCGGCGCGTGCCTTCGCCTTCACCACCGACGTCTTGCGCGCGAACTCCGCCTGTGCCCGCTGGGACTCCTGCTCGGCCTCAGCAGCGGACTGGTTGGCCTTGGCCTTGGCGATGGCGACCTCGGAGTCGTACTGAGCCTGCACGACGTTGGTCTGTCGCTGGTACTCGGCCTTCGCGCGCGCCGCCTGCTGGTCGGCCTCAGCGGCGTCCTGGTCGGCCTTGGCCTTCGCGGCCGAGACCTCGGCCGCGAGTTGCGCCTGCACGATGGTGGTCTCGCGGACGTACTGGGCCTGCGCCCGCGCCGACTGCTGCTGGGCCTCGGCCGCCGCCTGATCGGCCTGGGCCTGCGCGATCTGCGCCTGCCGCTGGATCGCCGCGTTGTGCGGTGCGGCCATGGCCTGGATGTAGCCGAGCTTCATGTCGTCGATCGACTGGATCTGGAACGAGTCGACGATGAGGCCGATCTTCGCCATCTCGTCCTTCGACGCGTCGAGGATCCCCTCGGCGAGGCGCTGGCGTTCGGTGACGATCTCCTCGACCGTCATCGACCCGACGATCGAACGCAGGTGGCCGGAGAAGATGCGCCCGACGAGCGTCGCCATCTGCGACTGGTCCGAGAGGAAACGCTGACCGGCGTTGACGATGCTCTCGGTGTCGTTGCCGACCTTGAACGCGATCACCGCGCGGACGTTGAGGGAGATGCCCTGCCGCGACACGCACAACTCGGTGACCTCGGCCTCGGCCATGGACAGCGAGAGGAACCGGGCCTTGCGGAACACCGGGAGCACGAACGCGCCGTGCCCGGTGATCACGCGGAACGGAGCCCCACCCGATCCCTTGCCGCCGGAGACGAGCATCGCTTCGTCGGGTTCGGGAACGCGGTAACCGAACATGGCCGTGCCTCCTCGCGGGCGCCTCCCTGGCCCCGCGGCCCGGACACTACGACGGCCGTGAGATCAACGGTGCAGCGGTGGGATCCACGAGACACGGGGAGAATCCCGTGATGTCAGCGGCAGATCAGAGTTGCAACAGCGATTCCACCGGGTCGGCCCACGGCGCCACGATCACGGTGCGCGGACCGAGCGTCTGCAGCACGAGGACGGCCTGACCGCGGGGGAGCGGTTCGGCCGAGCGGGCGATGAAGACCTCGGTCCCTCCGCGGATGCGGACCTCGACCTCGCCCGGGCCGTCGGCGCCCCGTGTGCGCGTGACCAGTCGGCCCGCCAGACCGATCGGCGACTCGTCGGAACCGCTCACACCCCGGAGGGTAGCCGCGGCGGCCGCGTGGGGCCGCGCTCAGCCGAGCCCGGCCACGAGCCACGCCCCGAGCACGAACGCCGCGATCGCACCGGCGAGCGCGGCCGGCGGCGGTGACGGGATCCGGCGGCGCCACGGCCCGACCTCGCCGGGCGCGTGGGCGTAGGCGTCGTGGGTGACCGCGTGGCCGCGGCCGCGTCGCAGCAGCCACCGGTTCACCGGGAACGCGGCGGCGTAGGCGACCAGCAGCGACAGGAGCATCGACCACCAGAACGTGGAGTCGCCGAGACCTGCGGCCAACGCCCCGGGGATGACGGCCTCGAGCGTGGTGTCGACGACCTCCATCGTCGCGATCGAGAGCGTGTCGGACGCGAGGACGACGCCCGCGACCGCGCCGACCGCGAGCCCCGCCTTCAGCAGCGGGAGCGACGACAACGTGTAGCCGAGGACGAACGCGAGACCGATCGACACCGCGACGGTGGCGAGGTTGGACAACCCCGCGGCCGAGCCGATGACCAGCCCGGCGATCTCGCCGACGGCGCACCCGGTCAGACAGTGCAACGTGGCCGAGGCGGCCATCGAGTTCACCCCGGCGGATCCCGTGTGGGTCACGGACGCTGCGCTCCCGCCTCCTGCCGCCGGACGGTGTCGCGCGAGAGCACCAGCGTCACCAGGAAGCCGAACGCGAGCGCGACCAGGACGCCGAGGTTGGCGTAGGCCCACGACCCGTCGCGCCCACCGAGACCGAACGGCCCGAGCAGGTACCCCTGCCAGGTGAGCCACGAGGCGCCGGTGTTGGTGACCAGGCCCCAGCCCAGCACGGTGCCGACCACCATGACCGCCACCGCGCCGATCCGGACGTCGCCGTAGCGCCCCCGGGTGTCGAACAACGCGACGTCGTCGTAGTCGCGCCGGCGCAGGACGAGGTCGGCGAGTTCGACACCGCACCACGCGGCGATGGGGACTCCGAGCGTGATGAGGAACCCCTGGAACTGCACGATGAAACTGTCGGCGGCGAAGACCACCCAGATCGTCCCGGCGACCATGATCGCGCCGTCGACCAGCGCCGCGGCGAAGCGGGGGATCGGCACGCCCGCGGCGAGCAGCGCGAGGCCCGAGGAGTAGATGTCGAGCAGCGCGCCGCCGATCAGGCCCAGCACGGCGACGACCACGAACGGCACGAGGAACCACGTCGGCAGCAGGCTCGCGAGCGCGCCGACCGGGTCACCGCCGATCGCCGTCGACAACTCCGACGAGGAGCCCGCGAGCAGCAACCCGAAGACCAGCAGTACGACCGGGGCGATGGCGCCGCCGAACGTCGTCCAGCCGACCACGCCGCGGCCGGACGCCGACCGCGGCAGGTAGCGCGAGTAGTCCGCCGCGGCGTTCACCCAGCCGAGACCGAAGCCGGTCATGAAGAACACCGTGGCCCCGATGACGTCCTGCGCGGACCCGGACGGCACCGCCGACACCGCCGACCACGAGACGTGGTCGAACGACAGGATCACGAACACCACGGTCAGCACGCCGGTCACCACGGTGATGACGGTCTGCAACCGCATGACGACGTCGAACCCCAGGACCCCACCGCCGATGACCAGGGCGGCCACCACCAGCAACGCCACGACCTTCGTCGCCGTCCCGCCGCCCCAGCCCAGCCGGTCGAACACCGTGGCCGTCGCCAGGGTGGCGAGGATGGTCAGCACCGTCTCCCAGCCGACGGTGAGGATCCACGAGACGCCGGCGGGCAACCGGTTCCCGCGCACCCCGAAGGCCGCCCGCGAGAGCACCATCGTCGGCGCCGACCCGCGCTTGCCCGCGACCGCCACGAACCCGCACAGCAGGAACGAGACGACGATCCCGACCACGCCGGCGACCAGGGCCTGCCAGAAGGAGATGCCGAACCCCAGGGCGAAGGAGCCGTACGACAGCCCCAGCACGCTGACGTTCGCCCCGAACCACGGCCAGAACAGCCCGCGGGGCCGCCCCTTGCGCTCGTCGTCCGCGATGACGTTGATGCCGTTGCGTTCCACCCCGCCCGGCGCCGCGGCCGGGACCGTCTCGGTCATGCGGGCAGGCTAGGCCCCGAGATCTGGTGAGTGGTCACCTTCCCCGCCGAGTGGGCGGAAATTGCTGACCATTCGCGGGGTGAGGTGCCCACTCGCCGGTGCTCGGCGCGCCTGGCCCGGAACGAGGCACGCCGCTGCGAGTGTGGAGGCGTGGCATCTCCCGACGACGTCGACGCGCCCGTGGGCGACGACTGGTCGGACGTCACCCGCTCACCGGGCGGGTGGCGGGCCTGGTCCGACGTCACCCGCTCCGACGACCGGTGGTCCGACGACCCGGTCGGCTGGGCCATGCCGATGGTGTGCGCGCGGCACCTGCGCCGTGCCGCCGCCTGGATGGGCATGGTCGCGGCGTTGGGCGGGGCGCTCGCGTCACTCGTGCTGGTCGTCGCCCTCTGGCTGCTGCAGGCCTCGGCCACCGGCTCGCCGGGCGCCGCGATGCGTGCGGGGGTGCTGCTGTTCCTCGGCTCCCACCACGGCGGGGTCACGATCGCCGGCGACACCGTCCGCTTCCTGCCCCTCGGCCTGATGGCCCTCGCGATGGTCCTGCCCTGGCGCGCCGGTCGCGCCCTGGCCGCCCTCGCCGACGACCGTGGCCAACGGTCCGGGCTGCGGCCCGCGTTCGTCCGCCTCGTCCTCGCCTACGTCGGCTGTGTCGCCGTCCTCGGGCTGTTCGGCCGGGTCGGCACCAGCCACGCGGAGTACCTGCCGACCGTCGGGGCGTCCCTGCTGCTGGTGGTCGTCGCGGCCGGGCTCGGCGCGCGCCGGGAACTCGCCCGCCGGGACGACGCCGCGCTGCTGCCCGAACACCTGCTGCCCGTCGCCCGGGCCGCCGCCGCGGCCGCGTTGGTCAGCGCCGCGATGTCGTCGCTGCTCGTCGCCGCCGCGATCGCGTGGCACGGCGGACGCGTCATGGACCTCTCGCACGCCCTGGGCGGTGGGCTCTCCGGCATCCCGGTCCTGTTCGTCGGGGTGCTGTCGGCCCCGAACGCCGTGGTCGCGGTGGGGTCGCTGCTGTCCGGTCCCGGGTTCGCGGTCGGCACCGACACCGTCGTCACCGTGGGCGGCTCGCACAGCGGCCTGCTGCCGTCCGTCCCGCTGCTCGGAGCCCTGCCCGACGGTGGCGGGGTCCACCCCGTCGTCGTGGTCTGGGCCGCGCTCACGTTCGTCGGGATCGGGCTCGCCGTGGCGCGGGTCCTGGGCCGCTCCCGTTCCCCGCTGGACGCCCTGCGCCGGCACCTCGGCGTCGCGGTCGTCGCCGCGGTCGCGATGGCGGGTCTCGCTCTGCTGGCGGGCGGCGGCCTGGGCAGCGGCCGACTCCGTGCCGTCGGGGCCTCGCCCTGGCAGGCGGGGCTCGCGTTCGGCGGCGAGGTCCTGGTCGCCGGGCTGCTGGTCACCTGCGTCACGGCGATCGGGCGGCTGGTGCGGGTCGACGACGTCCCGGCTCTCGAGGTGCGGCCGGCCTCGGTCGTCGACACCGTCCTCGTCGTCCCGGTCGAGGCGGCACCCACCGACGCCGCGGACGTCCCGGTCGCGGCGGACCCGGCTCCCGAGGTCGACGTCGACCTGGGGGACGACGGCGACGACGAGCGTGACGAGGACGACGACCTCGCGCGGGGTGCCTGACCGGTCCGGTCGTGCTCGCTAGGGTCGGACGCGGTTCACACGACGCCGACGACGGGGTACAGCGACCGATGAAGATCATCTACACGAAGACCGACGAGGCACCGGCGCTCGCGACCGAGTCCCTCCTGCCGATCATCGAGGCGTTCGCCGCGCCCGCCGGGGTCGACGTCGAACTCCGTGACATCTCCCTGGCCGGCCGCATCGTGTCGCAGTTCCCGGACGCCCTCACCGAGGAGCAGCGCGAGTCCGACGCGCTCGCCGAACTCGGCACGCTGGCCACCCAGCCCGAGGCGAACATCATCAAGCTCCCGAACGTCAGCGCGTCGGTGCCGCAGCTCAAGGCCGCCATCGCCGAGCTGCAGGAGCAGGGCTACGCGCTGCCGCCGTACCCCGAGAACCCGTCGACCGACGCCGAGCGCGAGGTCCGTGCCCGCTACGACAAGGTCAAGGGTTCGGCCGTGAACCCGGTGCTGCGCGAGGGCAACTCCGACCGCCGCGCGCCCGCCTCGGTCAAGGCCTACGCCCGCAAGCACCCGCACTCGATGGGCGCGTGGAGCGGGGACTCGAAGTCGCACGTCACCACGATGGGTGAGGGCGACTTCCGCTCCACCGAGACCTCCACGACGGTCGCGGACGCCACCGAGGTGCGCATCGAGCACGTCGGCGCCGACGGATCGGTCACCGTCCTCAAGCCCTCGACGAAGCTGCTCGCCGGCGAGGTCATCGACGCGGCGGTCATGCGTCGGGCCGCGCTCGACGAGTTCCTCGCCGCCCAGGTCGCCGAGGCGAAGGAGCAGGGCGTCCTGTTCTCGGTGCACCTCAAGGCCACGATGATGAAGGTCTCCGACCCGATCATCTTCGGTCACGCCGTGCGGGCCGTGGTCGGTGACGTGTACGCGGGCTACCCCGACTCCAGCCCGAACGACGGCCTGGCCAGCCTGCTGTCCTCCCACCCCGAGGCGAAGGACGCGGTCGACGCCGCGATCGCCGCCGGGCCCGCGATCGCGATGGTCGACTCCGACCGCGGGATCACCAACCTGCACGTGCCCAGCGACGTCATCATCGACGCGTCGATGCCGGCCGCGATCCGCTCCTCGGGTCAGATGTGGAACGCCGCGGGGGAGCAGCAGGACACCAAGTACGTCATCCCGGACTCCTCGTACGCCGCGCTCTACGCCGAGACCGTTGCACACTGCATCGAGCACGGGGCGTTCGACCCCGCGACCATGGGCACGACCCCGAACGTCGGGCTGATGGCGCAGAAGGCCGAGGAGTACGGCTCCCACGACAAGACCTTCGAGATCAGCGCGCCCGGCACGGTCCGAGTGGTCGACACCGCCGGCACCACGCTGCTGGAGACCTCGGTCGACACCGGCGACATCTGGCGCATGTGCCAGACCAAGGACGCCCCGGTGCAGAACTGGGTCGAGCTCGCCGTCGGCCGGGCGCGCGCCACCGGCGTCCCCGCCGTGTTCTGGCTCGACGAGACCCGCGCCCACGACGCCCAGATCCTGCAGAAGGTGCGCGCCAAGCTCGCCGAACTCGACACCGACGGCCTCCAGATCAAGATCATGGACGTCGCCGCGGCGACCCGCTTCACCCTCGGACGCGCCCGCGCCGGCGAGGACACGATCTCGGTCACCGGCAACGTCCTGCGTGACTACCTCACCGACCTGTTCCCCATCCTCGAGCTGGGCACCAGCGCCAAGATGCTCTCGATCGTGCCGCTCATGAACGGCGGCGGGCTGTTCGAGACCGGCGCCGGTGGATCGGCCCCCAAGCACGTCCAGCAGTTCGTCAAGGAGGACCACCTGCGCTGGGACTCCCTCGGGGAGTTCCTCGCCCTGGCGGTCTCGCTGGAGTTCCTCGCCGACCAGACCGGCAACGCCAAGGCCAAGGTGCTCGCCGACGCCCTCGACCGCGCCACCGGTGCGGTCCTGGAGCAGAACCGGTCGCCGCAGCGCAAGGTCGGGCAGCTGGACAACCGGGGCAGCCACTTCTACCTCGCGCTGTACTGGGCGCAGGAACTGGCCCGACAGAGCGAGGACGCCGAACTCGCCGCGGCCTTCGAGCCGCTCGCCGAGTGCCTCGCCGCGCAGGAGAGCGCGATCGTCGAGGAACTGGCCGCCGTCCAGGGTCAGCCGGTCGACATCGGCGGCTACTACCGCCCCGATTCCGCCAAGGCGTCGGCGGCGATGCGTCCGAGCAGCACGTTCAACGACGCCCTGGCGGCGTTCCGCAGCGGCGCCGCTCGCTAGGGTCGGGCCTCGTGCCGGCACGGGTGGTGGTCCTCGCGTCGGGCGCGGGTTCCACACTGCAGGCCCTGCTCGACGCCGCGGCCGACCCGTCCGCCGGGTTCGACGTCGTGGCCGTCGGCTCGGACCGACCCGGCGTGGCCGCGCTCGACCGCGCGCAGCGGGCGGGCGCCGCGACGTTCGTCCTCCGCGTCCCCGACTTCGCCGACCGCGACGCCTGGGACGCCGCCCTCACCGCACGGGTCGCGGAGTTCACGCCCGATCTCGTGGTGTCGGCGGGGTTCCTCAAGCTCGTCGGGCCGCGGTTCCTCTCCTCGTTCGAGGGCCGTTACGTCAACTCCCACCCCGCGCTGTCGCCGTCGTTCCCCGGCATCCACGCCCCGGCCGACGCCCTCGCCTGGGGCGTGAAGGTCACCGGGTGCACGCTGTTCGTGGTGGACGCCGGTGTCGACACCGGACCGGTGATCGACCAGCGGGTCGTCCCCGTGCTCGACGACGACGACGTCGAGTCCCTGCACGAGCGGATCAAGGCCGCCGAGCGCGACATGCTCGTCGACAACATCGGAGCGATGGTCCGGAACGGCTGGACCGTCTCCGGCAGGAAGGTGCGCATCAACCCATGACCAGGATCCCGGTGCAGCGGGCGCTCATCAGCGTCTACGACAAGACCGGTCTCGAGACGCTCGCGCGTGGACTCGCCGAGGCGGGGGTCGAGATCGTGTCGACCGGTTCGACCGCCTCGACCATCCAGTCCTTCGGCGTCGCCGTGACGCCGGTGGAGGACGTGACCGGCTTCCCCGAGATCCTCGGCGGCCGGGTCAAGACGCTGCACCCCCACGTGCACGCCGGGCTGCTGGCCGACCAGAACGACCCCGAGCACGTCGCGACCGTCGACGAACTCGGCATCGCGCCGTTCCAGTTGCTGGTCAGCAACCTCTACCCGTTCGTCCAGACCGTCGCGAGCGGCGCGACGCCGCCGGAGATCGTCGAGCAGATCGACATCGGTGGCCCGGCCATGGTGCGGGCCAGCGCGAAGAACCACGGGTCGGTCGCGGTCGTCGTCGACCCGGGGCGGTACGAGGAGGTGCTCGAGGCGGTCGTCGCCGGCGGGTTCGACCTCAGCGACCGGCAGGCGTTGGCCGCCGAGGCGTTCCGGCACACCGCCACCTACGACATCGCGGTCGCGAGCTACCTCGGCAACGCCGTGGCGCCCGACGACGCGGGCAGCGGCTTCCCGGGCTGGGTCGGCGCCGCCTGGGAGCGGGCGGCGGTGCTGCGGTACGGCGAGAACCCGCACCAGCGCGCGGCGCTCTACGTCAACGCCGGCGGCAGCGGCACCGACGGCCTGGCCCAGGCCGAGCAGCTGCACGGCAAGGAGATGAGCTACAACAACTACACCGACGGCGACGCCGCGTACCGCGCCGCGTACGACTTCACCGAACCCTGCGTCGCGATCATCAAGCACGCCAACCCGTGCGGCATCGCCGTCGGCGCCGACGTCGCCGAGGCCCACCGCAAGGCGCACGCCTGCGACCCGGTGAGTGCGTTCGGCGGCGTCATCGCCACCAACCGCACGGTCACGACCGAGATGGCCCGCCAGGTCGCCGAGGTGTTCACCGAGGTCGTCATCGCACCGGGCTACGAGCCGGAGGCGTTGGAGATCCTGCAGGGCAAGAAGAACATCCGACTGTTGCTGGCTGCACCGATCGTCGGCGGCGGCACGGAGATGAAGCCGGTCTCCGGCGGGATGCTGTTGCAGAGCGTCGACCGCATCGACGCCGAGGGTGACCAGCCGGCCAACTGGACGCTCGCCACCGGCGAACCGGCCGACGCCGCCACCCTGGCCGACCTCGAGTTCGCGTGGCGCGCCATCCGGGCCACGAAGTCCAACGCCATCCTGCTGGCGCACGAGGGTGCGACGGTCGGCATCGGCATGGGGCAGGTCAACCGGGTCGACTCCTCCCGGCTGGCCGTGGCCCGGGCGGGTGAGCGCGCGGCCGGCTCGGTCGCGGCCTCCGACGCGTTCTTCCCGTTCGCGGACGGCCTCGAGGTGCTGCTGGAGGCGGGCGTCACGGCCGTCGTCCAGCCCGGCGGGTCGATGCGGGACGACCAGTCGATCGAGGCCGCGAAGGCCGCGGGCGTGACGATGTACTTCACCGGCGTGCGGCACTTCGCCCACTGACCGGCACCGATGCATGCTGCAACGGTGACCGCGACGCCCGCCCCGCACGCGAGGCGAGGCGCCCGATGACGACGCCACCCGCGCCGGTCGGGCCGGAGCCGCGCGCCGGTCGGCTGGGCTTCGGCCTGGCCATGGTGGCGGTGGTCGCGGGCCTGGTCTACCTCGGCGTCGCACCGCAGCACTGGCTGCGCGGGGTGCTGGCCGTCGCCGGGGGTGTGGTGTTCGCCGGGTTCGTCCGGCTGGCGCTGCCGGACCGTCGGGCCGGGCCGCTCGCGGTACGGGGGCGCTGGTTCGACGCCGGGGCGTTCCTCGCCGTCGGCGGCCTCATGGCCGTGTTCGGGTTCCTGGTCAAGTGACCTGACTCCCGTCCCTGCCCGGGCGCCGGGCCCTCGGCGCTAGCGTGGAGCCCAGAGGAACACACCGGACACATCGAAGGAGTCAGCGGCACATGGCAGCACGACACGGCAAGGTCACCGTGGTGGGAGCGGGCTTCTACGGCTCGACCACCGCTCAGCGCATCGCCGAGTACGACATCGCGGAGCAGGTCGTGCTGACCGACATCCTCGAGGGCAAGCCCGCGGGCCTCGCGCTCGACCTCAACCAGTCGCGGCCGATCGAGGGCTTCGAGACCGAGGTCGTCGGCGTCACCACCGGCACCGACGGCTCCGGCTACGAGCCGACCGCGGACTCCGACGTCGTGGTGATCACGGCGGGTCTGCCCCGCAAGCCCGGCATGAGCCGCATGGACCTGCTCGAGACCAACGCCAAGATCGTGCGCGGCGTCGCGGAGAACATCGCGAAGTACTCGCCCAACGCCGTCATCATCGTGGTCTCGAACCCGCTGGACGAGATGACCGCGCTGACCCAGCTCGCGAGCGGATTCCCGAAGGAGCGCGTGTTCGGCCAGGCCGGCGTGCTCGACACCGCCCGGTTCACCAACAACGTCGCCGAGGCCGCGGGCGTCCCCGTCGGATCGGTGAAGACCCTGACCCTGGGCTCGCACGGCGACACCATGGTCCCGGTCGCGAGCGCCTGCTCGGTCGACGGCAAGCCGCTGGCCGAGGTGCTGCCCGCCGACAAGATCGAGGAGCTGGTCACCCGCACCCGCAACGGCGGCGCCGAGGTCGTCGGCCTGCTCAAGACCGGTTCGGCGTACTACGCCCCGTCGGCCGCCGCGGCCCGCATGGCCAAGGCCGTCCTCACCGACTCCGGCGAGACCATCCCGGTCTGCGCCTGGGTCGACGGCGAGTACGGCATCTCCGGCGTCTACCTCGGCGTCGAGGCCGAGATCGGCAAGGGCGGCGTCAAGAAGGTCGTCGAGCGCGACCTCGCCGACGACGAGAAGGCCGCGCTGGTCGAGGCCGCCGAGGCCGTCCGCGCGAAGCAGGCCGACGTCGCCGGCATGTAGTTCTGCCGCACCGCGTCCACGCTCTCCCGTACCTCGCACCTCCGCGGCGAGTGGTCACCTCCGGTGGTGAGTGGGCAGCAACTCCTGCCCACTCACCGGGAGAAGTGACCACTCGCCGTGTGCGTGGTGGGGTGTCAGCGGCCGATCTCGGTGCGCACGGCGAACAGCTCGGGGAAGAACGTCAGCTCCAACGCCTGGGCGAGGAACCCGACCCCCGAGGACCCGCCGGTGCCACGCTTGTGGCCGATGGTGCGTTCGACGGTCTTGAGGTGCCGGAACCGCCACAGCTGGAAGTTGTCCTCGAGGTCGACGAGCTCCTCGCAGGTCTCGTACTCCTCCCAGTGGGCGTCGGCGTCCTCGTAGACGTTCTTGAACACCTCGACCAACCCCGGTGACACCGTGTGGGCGCGCCGGACGTCACGGGTGAGCAGTTCCTCGGGGACGGCGTGGCCGCGGCGGGCGAGCAGCCGGATGAACTCGTCGTAGAGGCTGGGGGTCTCCAGGAGCTCGGTGAGCTCGGCGTGCGCCGCGGGTTGGTGGGCGAACACCGGCAACACGTCGGCGTTCTTGTTGCCCAGCGCGAACTCCACCGCGCGGTACTGGTGGCTCTGGAATCCTGATGCGTGCGCGAGGAAACCTCGGAACTGGGCGTACTCGGTCGGGGTGAGCGTGGCGAGGACCGACCACTGCTCGGTGAGCGTGCGCTGGATGTGCTTGACGCGGGCGACGTTCTTCAGGGCGCGCCGCAGGTCGTCGGCCGCGAGGTGGGCCATGGCCGCCCGCAGCTCGTGCAGCACGAGCTTGAGCCACAGTTCGGTGGTCTGGTGCTGGATGATGAACAGCAGTTCGTCGTGGTGCTCGGGCACCGAGAGCGGGTGCTGGGCGCCGAGCAGGCGGTCGAGGTCGAGGTAGTCCCCGTAGGACATGTCCGCCGCGAACTCCCGCTTGATGCCGCTCTCCACGGCCCGGGTGTTGGTCGTCGCGGTGTCGTCGTCCGGCATGCGCCCGAGGCTAGTGATCCCGCGCGCGGGGCACCTCGCCCGCGCGACCGGCGGCGTGGGTGAGCACGACCCGCTCCAGCTCGGCCGCCGCCCGCGAGAGCTCGACATCGCGCCGCCGCGCGAGCTGGATCGTGCGCACCAGGCCGGGGGACGCGAGACGGGTGGTGCGGAACCGCGGTCCGACGACCGTCGCGGGCACGACCGCGACGCCGATGCCCGCCGCGACGAACCCCAGCACGGCGTCCATCTCCCCGCCCTCGACCGCGAAGGTCGGCTCGAACCCCCGCTCCCGGCAGGCGTTGACGGTCGTCTCGCGCAGGTCGTAGCCCGACCGGAACATGACCAGCGGGGTGTGGCGCAGCTCGTCGACCGGCATGCGGGCCCGCCGCGACGGCGCGGGTCGGTCGCGCGACGAGACCACCACGAGTTCCTCGACGAACAGCGGGTCGGCGGTGAGGCGGGGGTCCTCGTGGGCGCGCGAGTCGACCACCAGCGCGAGGTCCAGGGCGCCGACGGCGAGCTGCTCCTGCAGGTCGCGCGAGCCGCCCTCGGACAGCACGATCGCGACCCCGGGGTGGGCGGCGTGGAAGTCGCCGATGATGGCGGGCATCAGGCCGGTGCACAGGCTGGGGGTGGCCCCGACCCGGACCTCACCGCGTTGCAGGCCGTCGAGTTCCCGCAGGGCCCGGCGGGCGTTCTCGGCGTCCAGCAGCATGCGGCGTGCGATCGGCAGCAGCTCGGCCCCGGCCGCCGTCGGTTCGACGTGGCCCGGGCGCCGGCTGAGCAGCGTGGCGCCGAGGGACCGTTCCAGCGCACGGATCTGCTGCGAGAGCGTGGGTTGGGTGACGTCGAGCTGCTCGGCGGCACGGGTGAAGTGCCCGGCGTCGGCGACGGCGACGAAGTACGCCAGCTGGTGCAGCTGCATAGCCTCAGACTATCGCGATCAGTGAAGTCATCGACTTCCCTTCTGGCCGCCGTCGGCATACCGTGACGCGGTGGCGACGACCCGGACGACGACCCGCTCCGAACCCGCGCAGAAGGCGGGAGCGGGTCGCACGCAGCTGACTCCGAAGCGCCGTCGCACCGGGGTACTCGCCTTCTGGCACAGCAACATCGGCAAGAAGGTCGTCATGGCCTGGACCGGTCTGCTGATGCTCGCGTACCTGCTGGCGCACATGCTCGGCAACCTGAAGATCTTCTTCGGCCGGGTCGACTACAACCACTACGCCGAGTGGCTGCGGACCGTGGGCGAGCCGGTCCTGCACGGGGCGTGGTTCCTCTGGATCAGCCGCGCGGTGCTGCTGGTCGCGCTCGTCCTGCACGTGACGGCCGCCGCACAGCTCTCGCGCCGTGACCTGCGGGCGCGGCCGGTGAAGTACGCCGGCGGGCAGAAGGCGCAGGCCACCTTCGCCACCCGCACGATGCGGTGGGGCGGCACGATCCTCGCCCTGTTCATCGTCTGGCACATCCTCGACCTCACGGCCGGGGTGGTGAACCCGGGGTTCGTGGAGGACGACGTGTACGGCAACGTCACCCGCGACTTCCAGCACTGGTGGATGAACCTCATCTACATCGCGGCGATGGTCGCGCTGGGGTTGCACATCAACCACGGCTTCTGGAGTGCCTCGCAGACCCTCGGCGTCAACAGCGCCGCTCGCGACCGTGCCATCAAGGCCGTCGGCACCACGCTCGCGTTGGTGATCAGCCTGGGCTTCATCGCCGTCCCCGTCGCGGTCATGACCGGACTCACGAGGTAGGAGAGCGCACCGTGGAGTACACCGAGGGCGACCCGATCGCCGACACCAAGGCGCCGGCCGGTCCGATCGCGGACCGCTGGACCACGCGCAAGTTCGAGGCCAAGCTCGTCAACCCGGCCAACCGCCGCAAGCACAAGGTCATCGTGGTCGGCACCGGTCTCGCCGGTGGCGCCGCGGGCGCCACGCTCGCCGAGCAGGGCTACCACGTCATCCAGTTCTGCTTCCAGGACTCGCCCCGCCGCGCGCACTCGGTGGCGGCGCAGGGCGGGATCAACGCGGCGAAGAACTACCGCAACGACGGCGACTCCGTGCACCGCTTGTTCTACGACACCATCAAGGGCGGCGACTTCCGCAGCCGTGAGTCGAACGTCCACCGGCTGGCCGAGATCTCACTGCAGATCATCGACCAGTGCGTGGCCCAGGGCGTGCCGTTCGCGCGCGAGTACGGCGGCCTGCTCGACACCCGCTCGTTCGGCGGCGTGCAGGTGCAACGCACGTTCTACGCCCGCGGCCAGACCGGGCAGCAGCTGCTCTACGGCGCGTACCAGGCGCTGGAACGCCAGATCGACGCCGGCAACATCGAGATGCACCCGCGCACCGAGATGCTCGACCTCATCGTGGTCGACGGTCGGGCCCGCGGCATCGTCGCGCGCGACCTGGTCACCGGTGAGCTCACGACCTACACCGCGGACGCCGTCGTGCTCGCCACCGGTGGCTACGGCAACGTGTTCTACCTGTCGACCAACGCGAAGGGCAGCAACGCCTCGGCGATCTGGCGCGCCCACCGCCGCGGTGCGTACCTCGCCAACCCGTGTTTCACGCAGATCCACCCGACCTGCATCCCGCGCTCGGGCGACTACCAGAGCAAGTTGACGCTCATGAGCGAGTCGTTGCGCAACGACGGCCGCATCTGGGTGCCGAAGCAGCGCGACGACGACCGCGCGCCGGCCGACATCCCCGAGGACGAACGCGACTACTACCTCGAGCGCATCTACCCGGCGTTTGGCAACCTGGTCCCGCGTGACATCGCCTCGCGCGCCGCGAAGAACCAGTGCGACGAGGGCAAGGGGGTCGGCCCCGGCGGCCTCGGGGTGTACCTGGACTTCCGCGACGCCATCGAGCGGATGGGCCGCGAGACCGTCGAGGCGAAGTACGGGAACCTCTTCGACATGTACGCCCAGATCACGGGCGAGAACCCCTACGAGACGCCGATGCGCATCTACCCGGCGGTCCACTACACGATGGGTGGGTTGTGGGTCGACTACGACCTGCAGACCACGATCCCCGGCCTGTTCGCGATCGGCGAGGCCAACTTCTCCGACCACGGCGCGAACCGGCTGGGTGCCTCGGCGCTCATGCAGGGGTTGTCCGACGGCTACTTCGTGCTGCCGCCGGTGCTCAACGACTACGTCGCCACCGCCAAGCTCGGGGCGGTCGACCCGGCCGACGCCGCCGTGGCGCAGGTCGAGCTCGAGACCGCCCAGCGCATCGAGAAACTGCTGTCGATCAGGGGCAACCGCACCGTCGACTCCTTCCACCGCGAGCTCGGCCTGCTGGTGTGGGACATGTGCGGGATGTCGCGCAGTGAGCCCAACCTGCGCAAGGCCCTCGAGCGGATCCCCGAGTTGCGCGCGGAGTTCTGGACCAACGTCATCGTCCCCGGCACCGGTGAGGAGCTGAACCGCGAATTGGAGAAGGCCAACCGCGTCGCGGACTTCCTCGAGTTCGCCGAGCTGATGTGCCTCGACGCCCTGGCCCGCGAGGAGTCCTGCGGTGGGCACTTCCGGGAGGAGCACCAGACCCCGGACGGCGAGGCCGAACGCGACGACGAGCACTTCAGCCACGTCGCCGCGTGGGAGTTCACCGGCGTCGGGAAGGACCCCGTGTTGCACAAGGAAGCGCTCGAGTTCGAGTACGTCCACCTCGCCCAGCGGAGCTACGCATGAACATCACCGTCCGGGTCTGGCGTCAGACCGACCCCGAGTCCGAGGGCCGCTTGGTCTCCTACCCGTGCGAGGACGTCTCGCCGGACATGTCGTTCCTGGAGATGCTCGACGTCCTCAACGAACGGCTGATCCTCGACGGCGAGGTCCCCATCGCGTTCGACCACGACTGTCGCGAGGGCATCTGCGGGTCGTGCGGTGTCGTCATCAACGGCCAGGCCCACGGGCCCGTGCAGACCACTTCGTGCCAGCTGCACATGCGGTCGTTCTCGGACGGCGACACCATCGACGTCGAGCCGTGGCGGGCCGCGGCCTTCCCGGTGATCAAGGACCTCGTGGTCGACCGGTCCGCCTTCGATCGCATCATCGCCTCCGGTGGCTACATCACCGCTCCAACCGGCTCGGCCCCCGAGGCCCACTCCACGCCGGTGCCGAAGGACGACGCCGACCGCGCGTTCACCAACGCCACCTGCATCGGGTGCGGCGCGTGCGTCGCGGCCTGCCCGAACGGCTCGGCCATGCTGTTCACGTCGGCCAAGGTCGCGCACCTGAACTCGCTGCCGCAGGGCCAGCCCGAACGGTCCGCCCGCGTGCTGTCGATGGTCGAGACCATGGACGCCGAAGGCTTCGGCGGCTGCACCAACACCGGTCAGTGCGTGGCGAGCTGCCCGAAGGAGATCCCCTTCTTCAGCATCGTCGACATGAACAAGGAGTACCGGAAGGCCGTGCGCGGCAAGCTCTGACCGTGGCGCGGTGGTGCGCGGGTCAGGGCCTCGTCGGGCGGGTCACGATCCGGTCGACGAAGCCGTAGTCGACCGCCTGCTGGGCGGTGAACCAGCGGTCGCGGTCGGCGTCACGCTCGATGGTCTCGACGCTCTGCCCCGTGCGCTCGGCGGTGATCGCGGCGATCTCGGCCTTGAGTTCCTTGATCTGGCGGGCCTGGATGGCGATGTCGGTGGCGGTCCCCCCGATGCCACCGGACGGTTGGTGCATCAGCACCCGGGCCCGGGGCAGCGCGAACCGCTTGCCGGGCGTACCCGCGGTGAGCAGGAACTGGCCCATCGAGGCCGCGAGTCCGAACACGTAGGTCGCGACGTCGCACGGGATCGACTGCATCGTGTCGTAGACCGCGAGCCCCGAGTAGACCGAGCCGCCGGGGGAGTTGACGTAGAGCGCGACGTCGCGGGTCGGGTCCTCGGCGGCGAGCAGCAGCAGTTGTGCGCAGAGGCGGTTCGCGACCTCGTCGTCGACGGCCTGGCCGAGCACCACGATGCGGTCGCGCAACAGCTGGTCGGACACCCGGTCGTCGAGGGTCGCGAGGCCGGGTGCGCTGCGCAGGTGCGGTGACGTGTTCTCCATGAGCGTGACGCTAGGTCGCGTTCCGCCCCGCCCGCCCCCGCTTCTGCCGGTAGCGTGACCGCCATGGGCGTGATGGCGACCGAGCGGCCCCCGTTGTTGCGTGACGTGCTGGGCGAACAGCTGCGCCGGCTGCGGCACGAGCAGGGCCGCACGCTCGCCGACGTCGCGGCCACCGCGGCACTCTCGCTCGCGTACCTGTCCGAGGTCGAGCGCGGCCGCAAGGAGATCTCCTCCGAGGTGCTCGCCGCGTTGTGCGAGGCCCTCGGCATCAGCCTCGCCGACCTGCTGGCGATGGTCCGCGACGCGATGAAGCCGGTGGCACCCGACCGCGCGGTCATCCGGGTCGCCGCCACCCGCCGTCACACCGCTGCGGGCCGGGTCGACGGCGACGTCCTGCCGATGGGCCTCTCCCGTTCGCGCCTGACCGGCGGCCACGCGCCGTCGCCGGAGATGCGGGCGGCCTGAGGTGGACGCCTCCGACCGTCCCGACGACGCGATGGACACCGGCAGCGACGCCGGGGCGCCCGGTGACCACCTGCCCGACGCGCCACTGACCGACGACGAGCGGGTGGTGCTCGCCGACCTCCTGGTGACCGAGTCCGACCCGGAGGTCGCGGCCGTCGAGGACACCGCAGGCGCCGTCGAGGCCGACTCGCCACTCCCGGCGCTGGGACCCGGCGGCGACGACGCCGACCCGGACACGCCTGTGTTCCGCGCCGCCGACTGAGCTCAAACCGGTCAGACGAACAGCGCGGCGACCTCGTCCGCGCACCGACGCCCGACCTCGCGCCCCGCGCGCGCCGAGGGCCCGCGGGTGCTCGCCGCGAGTGGATTGGTGCCGAAAGCAACGATCGAGGCGTCGTCGGCGTACACCGTGACCACCTGCGCCGGCGCCAGCGCGGCGATCTCGTCGGCCAGGTCGGTGAACGGCACCGGGGTGTCGGGCAGGTTCGGCAGCACGATCAGGACGCGGTCGCAGCCGGCGGCGAGATCGGCGTTGGTGCTCGACCGCACGCCACCGTCGACGTAGCGCCGGCCGTCCACGGTCGCCGGTGGCCACACGCCCGGGACGGCACAGCTCGCGGTGACGGCGTCGACGAGGGCGACACCGGAATCGCTGGTGAACACGACGACCTCGCCGGTCTCGGCGTCGACGGCGGGGATCCGGACATCGCGTTCGGACCACTCCGGCACCGGCAGCCGCGCGGCCACCGCGCCCCGCCGCGCGGACTCGGGGACGGTGTCGGTCGCGAGGGCCAGCGCCCCGATCCGTCGTCGGAGTTCGGTGGGGTCGGTGACGCCCGCGGTCGCGGCGCCGAAGCTCTCGACGAGCGCGGGCAGGTCGACGTCGACGGGGATCTCGGCGGAGTCGGGGTCGAGTTGGGCGTCGTACAGCTCGTCGAGAGGGGTGCCGCCGCCGAGCATCGCGGCGACGGTCGAACCCGCCGACGTCCCGATCAGCACGTCGGTGCCGAGCAGGAATTCCTCGAGGTCGGGACGGACGTCGAGGATCCCGCGCAGGACCCCGAGTTCCCAGGCGATGCCGGCGACACCGCCACCGGCCAGGACGAGAGCGGAGGGCATGTCCCGAGCCTACGAGCGCGGCCGGGCGCCGTCGTCGCGTCAGCCCAGATGACGCAGCGTCGTGAACGCGCGGTCGGACCTCCGCCGTCCGCCTGGCTATCCCGCGGAGGCACGGCGGTGGCGGCGCACCACGACCGCGCCGGCCACGGCCCCCACCACACTGACCGCGACGAGCACGCCCAGCGCCCACGCGGCGAGACCGCCGTCGCGCGAGGCGGCCGAATCGCCCAGGGCGGTGTAGGCGAACGCTCTCGGTGCCGAGCCGACCACGGTGCCGAGCGCCACCTCCCACACCCGTAGGCGCAGCAGGCCGAACAGGTAGGAGAACGGCGCGTCCGGCAGCCCGGGCACCAGGCGTTGCAGCACCACGACCCCGAGTCCCTGCCGGCGGGCGAGGTCGGCCAGCGCGAGCGCCCGCGGGCCCGAGAGGTCCGCCAGCGAGGAACCGCCCGCCCGCCGCGCCACGAGCAACCCGAGGACGGCCGTGAGCACCGCACTCGCCAGCGACGCCGCGAACCCCAGCCAGACGCCGAACAGCACGCCGCTGACGGCCGAGAGCACGGGTCCGGGGAAGAAGACGAGCGCCAGCACCGCCGCGACGACCACGAACACGGGCACGGCGAACGGGCCGAAGCCGTCGACGAACCGTTGCAGACTGCCACGGTCGATCGGGACGAAGACCAGTGTCGCCAACGCGACCGCGCCGAGCAGGAGGACGAGCGTGGACAGCCGGGCGAGCGCCCGCCGGCGCGCCGCCACGCGGGAGGTGTCCACGGTGTCCATCGTGCCGGTCGGACCCGGACGCCCGTCGGCGGGCCGCTCAGGGCGGGGTCGAGCCCCCCGCGCCGGTCGTCGTGTCCGGCCCGAACCCGAGCCGCGCCCAGAGCTCGGCGACCGCGCGCCGCGCGGCGTCACTGGCCTGCGGGCCGAGCTCACGCTCGAGCCCGACGACCGTGCGCACCAGGGCCAGACGTTGGTCGACGTCGGCGCGCCCGGCCCCGGACCCCACCGGGGTTCCGGGCCCGACGTCCGCCGCCGCGCGGTCGGCCCGGTCGCGGGTCGGGCGACCCGTGACGACGGTCTGCAGGGTGTCGACCAACCGGTCGAGCACCTGACGCACCACCTCCGCGGAGAAACCCCCGAGCAGCGCGAGCAGGGGCGGCGCGAACGCGGCGGCCGTCAGGCCGTCCTGGGTCGGATTCGCGTCGGTGACCGGGATGACGGTCGCGAGCAGACCACCGGACACCAGGCCGAGCACGAACCGGGTCCAGTACTCGGGCTGGGTGCTGGGGTCGAACGTGCGGGTCTTGACGAACCGGTTCGCGGTCGACAGGGCGTAGAACGCGCCACCGAGCGCGCTCGAGGCCAGCAGGACCACGATGTTGACCGTCTCCGAGCCCGTCCCCGAGAAGTCGGTCTTCTGGATCAGGACCAGCAGCACGACGAGTCCGGCGACCGCGACCCCCATCATCTGCCGGACCAGTTGGATCTGCCCGAGGTAGGGGAACACGTCGTTGTCACGGCGGTACTTCGCGAACCGCAGGGACTGCGGCGTGGCCGGCCGCACCAGCGGCGTCAGGGCGGCGTGCGCCCGCACGATGTGCTGCACGTCGGTCTCGGGGATCTCCGCCACGAGTGCGGTGCGCGCCTCGTAGCTGAGGTTGCGTCGCCGCCACTGCGAGACCAGCCGTTCGGCGATCCGAGCCGCCTCGACGGTGTCGGCGGCCGGCACGTGGCCGGTGTCGGCGGCTCGCTCGGTCATGGCGACGACCTCCATCGCGAGCCGGACGACCACGCTGCGCGGTTGGGCGTTGTCCGAGGCGTTCCACCGGAAGAGCTTGGTCCCGGCGATCTGGGTCGCGACGTAGGTGGCGGTCGTGCCGAGGGCGAGGCTCAGCCAGATCCAGCCCTCGGGCTTCGCGACCGACCGGGTCACCTCGAGGACGGCCAGGGCGGTCGCCACGCCGGGCGCGAGCACCGCGGCGACGAAGGGGATCCGCTTGTCGAGCCGCCGGTTCCGGCCGCGGTCGTCGCGGGGTGGGCGGGGCCCGGGGGACGGCGGGAAGCGACGCACCTCCGGTGGTGCCGCGACGTCCGTGGCCATGATGCGCCTTCCGTAGCCCGATGCAACGATCGTCCGAGCCGGTCGGCGGTCAGGTCAACGGCGTTGCCCCAAGGCGCATCGGGTTCAGACCCGATCGAGCACGGCCTCACGCAGCACGTCGAGGGGGAGCCCGCCGAGTTCGAGCGTGTCCTGGTGGAAGCGCGTGAGGTCGAACCGCTCGCCGGCGTCCGCCCGGGCGTCGGCGCGCAGTTGCAGCCACAGCCGTTCACCCAGCTTGTACGTGGGTGCCTGACCGGGCCAGCCGAAGTACCGCAGGATCTCGAAGGTCCGGTTGCCGAGGTCCCACGCGCTGTGGGCCGCGAAGAACTCCATGGCGTTCCCGAACGTCCACGCCTCACCGGGCCGGGCCGAGTTCGCGGGCATGGGCAGCTCGCAGTGCACCCCGATGTCGATGAGCACCCGGGCCGCGCGCATCGCCTGGGCGTCGAGCATGCCGAGTCGGTCGGCGGGGTCGTCGAGGTACCCCAGTTCGGCCATGAGCCGTTCGGCGTAGAGGGCCCAGCCCTCCGCGTGGCCGGAGCACCCGGACATCAGCCGGCGCCAACGGTTCAGCGTCGCGCGGGCGTACACGGCGGTGCCGATCTGCAGGTGGTGACCGGGAACGCCCTCGTGGTAGATCGTCGTGAGTTCCTGCCACGTGGAGAAGGTCTCCAGGCCCGCCGGCACCGACCACCACATGCGTCCCGGACGGCTGAAGTCGTCACTCGGGCCGGTGTAGTACACCCCGCCCGACTGGGTCGGCGCGATCAGACATTCCAACTGCCGCAGGGGTTCCGGGATGTCGAAGTGGGAGCCGCCGAGCGCCTCGACGGCGCGGTCGGAGCGTTCCTGCATCCAGCCGCGCAGCGTGTCGACCCCGTGCAGCTGCCGACCGGGGTCGGCGTCGAGCTCGGCCATGACCTCCTTGACGGTGCGTCCGGGCGAGATCCGCGCGGCGACCTCGGCCTGGTCGCGGGTCAGCCGCGCCAGTTCCTCCTGGCCCCAGGCGTAGGTCTCGTCGAGGTCGACGTCGGCGCCGAGGTGGCGGCGCAGGTGCACCGCGTACCGCTCACGCCCGAACGGGTCACGTTCCCGGGCGAGTGGGAGCAGTTCGCGACGCAGGAAGTCCTGGAGGCCCGCGTAGGCGCCGCTGGCGAGCCGCGCCCCGTGCCGGAGGTCGGGCGCGACCGCCTCGGGTCCGCGGTCGGCCAGCCCGGCGAAGAAGCCCTCGGGTCCGATGTTCGACGCGATGCGGGTCGCGGCCTCCTCGACCTGTCGCCGGGCCGGGGTCTGGCCGCGGGCGGCCGCGAGCCGCAGGGACGCCGCGTACCCGTCCAGGGCCGCCGGGAGCGCCGCCATGCGACGCGCGATCGTCGCCCAGTCGCCGTCGGACGCCGTGGGCATCATGTCGAAGACCAGCCGCAGGCTCTCCTGCGGCGACTCGAGGATGTCGAGGTCGCAGAGGTCGTCACCGAGGTCGCGGATCGCCTCCTCGGTCTGCAGGTCGTAGCGCAGCGCCGCGACCGTGATGCGGTCCTGACGATCGGCGGGGACGGCGGCGTCCAGCTGGCGCAGCGTGTCGCGCCGCAGGTCGGAAGCGGCCTGCAGGCCGTCGGGGGACAGGTCCGGCAGGGCGTCGTGGGCGCCGTCGACGCCGATGTACGTGGCGAGAGCGGGGTTCAGCGCGACGGACCGGTCGACGAAGGTGTCGGCCAGTCGGTCGACGTCGGTCGTGGGACGGGGTGCGGACGTCACGGTCGCCGAGCGTAGGACGGCCCGGGTCCGGGCGCGTCGGCACCCGGGAACTGTCGGTGCGCCCGGTTGGCGTCCACGCTGTGATGCACCCCAGGTTGGTCGCGTTCCTCGCGCGGCCCTCGGTCGGCGCGGCCCTCACGGCCGTCGTCTTCGTCCTGGGGTTCCTCGCGTCCGTGTCCACGGACTGGACCCGCTGGCTGTACGGCGGCCTCGCCCTGCTCGCCACCGTCGCCGCCTACCTCACGAACCTCGCGGTCCAACAGCGCGAGCGCGACCAGGTGCTCTCCGCGGAGGAACTCGCCGAGAGCGTCCGGCGCCGGGTCAACGTCGCGGTGAGTTCGGCGCTGAACCCGCTGCTGCGCATCGTCGCCCAGGTGCACGAGGAACCCGACGACGTCGAGCGGCACGCCTTCCGGCGGGGCGCCGTGCTCGCGGCGCTCGCGGGTGTCGCCACGTCGATCGGGCCGCCGAGCCTGACCCGGGCCTGCTACTTCGAGCTCGACCTGGACCCGAGTGGCGTGCCGCGCCGGCTGAGCTTCGTCGCGGCGAGCGGCCGGGCCGACGAACCGCACACCGTGTTCGAGGGCGGCACCCGCGCCGGGGACGCGGCGCTGCAGATGATCCACGACGACGTCACGGTCTTCTGCCGTGACACCGCGCAGGACGCGCCGCCCGGGTGGACCGACCACCCCCACCGCTACCGGACCTTCACGGCCGTTCCGGTCCGCGGCGACCGGGAGGTCTTCGGCATGCTCACCGTCGACTGCCCGCACCCCGGGGACCTGGTCCGCGATCGGGACGAGCCGCTGATCGTCCTGTTCGCCCGCGTCCTCGCGGCGTCACAAGCGCGTCGGGCGCCGTCGTGACGGGTACGGTGAGGCCGAACGCGGCCGACGACAGCGGAGGAGGCGTGGTGCCCGACTACTACCTCGACCCCGACCCCAAGCCGGATCCGCAGGTCCAGGCGATGCTCGCCGATCCCGAGGCCTACTTCGCCCGGGCCCAGGCCGAGGCCCGCACCGAGGCCAAGCAGTACGTCCGCCGCGAGGTCGAGCGCCGTACCGCCCAGAGGGAAGCTGAACGGCGTGCCGCGCGCCGCCCCAGGGGGTGGCGGCGGCTGTTCCGCACCGCGTGACGGCTCAGACGGCCTCGAGCGTCACCACGATGTTGTCGCGGGTGGCCTTGCTGTAGGGGCAGAACTGGTGCGCGAGCTCGAGCAGCTCCTCGGCCTTCTCCTTCTCGACACCGGGGATCGAGGCCTTGAGCGCGACCGCGATGCCGAACCCGCCGTCCTCGGTGGCGCCGAAGGTGACCTCGGCCGTGACCGTCGAGTCCGACGTGTCGATGCCCTGGGTCTTGGCCCGGTTGGCGAGCGCCCCCTGGAAGCAGGCGGCGTAGCCCGCGGCGAACAGCGTCTCGGGGTTGGCCTTCGGCTCGCCGCCGGCACCCGGCATCGCCGTGTCGAGGTCGATGACCCCGTCGGCGCTCTTGACGTGGCCGTTGCGGCCACCCTTCGCGCTGGCGGACGTCGTGTACTTGGGGTCGGTGACCTTGATGATGGACATGGCCTCGACGTTACCGAGCGCGTCCGCGCCGCGGCTTCGACTGGAGCGCAGCCCACACCAGCGGCAGCTGCAGGGGCAGGCGCGCCCACGCCACCACCTTGCTGTCCGCCGCCCCGCGGTACGTGCCGTGCCCCGCGTCGAGGGCCATCTGCAGGTTGCCCGGCCACACCCCCAGCAGCAGGGCCGCACCGGCCCGCCCGGCCCACGGCTGCGCGGTGAGCAGACCGACTCCGACCACCGCCTCGACGACCGCGCTGCCCTTGACCCAGGGGTCCGGCGGGCCGAGCCACGGCGGGACCATCGGCCGGAAGAACCCCGGCCGGGTCACGTGCAGCACCGACGACGCCGTCAACGCCGCCCCCACCGCGTACGGCGCGACCGTGCGCACCCGCTCCGCCACGTCCGCTCGCCGCACCACCCGGTGAGTGTCCCCCGCGGGAGGGTGCGGCGCTCGGGGGAGGAGCTCAGACGGCGTCCAGGCGGACCACGACGACCGAGAGCGGCGCGGGTGGCAGGCCGGGCAGGCCGACCTCCGTCAGGGCCGCGCCGCTCAGGTCGACCTCTGGCGGCGACCACGCGGGCCACGGCGCGGGGTCGACCCGGGTGACCCGGTAGCGGCGCGCCGGGTCCAGCCCGGGGATGCGGAACGCCGGCGGCTCGTGCGTCAGCTCGTCGAGCTGTACGTGGGCGACGACGCCGGTCCCGCGGTCGGCCGCGACGACGCCGTGCACCCAGACGTCGTCGTCGGCGGAGTCCAGCCGGACGACCGTTCCCGTGTGCAACAGTGCGCGCTGCGCCTTGTACAGCTCGATCCACCGCCCCAGCTGGGCCAGTTCGTCCTCGGTGGCGGCGGTGATGTCCCACTCGATGCCGAAGTGACCGAACAGGGCGGTGCCGGCCCGGAAGTCCAACGGCAGCGTGCGGTGGGTCTGGTGCGAGGTGTTCGCCGCGACGTGCGCGCCCAGGTACTCGGGCGCCACGAGCTGGGCGGTCCACCGCTGGATGGCCTGCCGGGCCAGGGCGTCGTTCTGGTCCGACGTCCAGACCCGCTCGACCCGCTCGAGCACGCCGAGGTCGATGCGGCCGCCGCCCGAGGCGCAGCTCTCCCACTCGACCTCGGGGAACCGGCGGCGGAACTCGTCGAGCAGGCGGTAGTACGCCGCGGTCTGCTCGTGCACGGCCGGGCGGCCGTCCACCCGTGAGGACCCGCCCTCGGGGATGTCCCGGTTGTGGTCCCACTTGACGTAGTCGACGTCGTTGTCGCGCAGGACGGTCGAGATGCTCTCGAGCACGTGCTCGAAGGCGCCGGGGTGGGTGAGGTCGAGGACCTGCTGGTGACGCTCCTCGTGCGGCAGCCGGCCGCCGCTCGCGAGGATCCCCTCGGGGTGGGCGCGGTAGAGGTCGGAGTCGGGGTTGACCATCTCGGCCTCGATCCAGAGCCCGAACTGCAGGCCGAGCCCGTGGACCGCCTCGACGAGCGGGGTCAGGCCGTCGGGCCACACGTCGGGGGACACGGTCCAGTCACCGAGGCCCGCGAGGTCGTGGCGGCGGCCGCCGAACCAGCCGTCGTCCAGCACGTAGCGCTCGACCCCGATGCGCGCCGCCCGCTGGGCGAGGTCCACGAGGGTCGGGAGGTCGTGGTCGAAGTAGACGGCCTCCCAGACGTTGAGCGTGACCGGGCGGTCGGTCGAGGGGTGCGCCGGGAGGGCACGTTCGAAGGCGTGGAACCGGCCGGCGAGTGCGTCGAGGCCGTCCGTCGCGGCGCCGAGGTAGACCCACGGCGTCGTGTACGACTCGCCGGTGCCGAGGACGATCTCGCCCGGCAGCAGCAGTTCGCCGCCGCCGAGGGTGGTCACGGTGCGCGAGGTCTTGCCCAGCGGCACACGCTCGAGCCGGTGCACGGTGTCACCGCTCCACCCGACGTGGACGCCCCACACCTCGCCGTGGCGGAAGCCGAAGGCGTCGGTGCCCGCGACCAGCACGGTGGCGGCGTCGAAGCCGGTCTTGCCGCGTCGACCCTCGCGCAGCCAGAGGCCGTCGGTGATCCGGTGCCGCTGCGGGGTGCGTTCACGCGCCCAGCGCCCGGTGAAGTCGAGGGCCTCGGTCACGTGGTCGGGCAGCAGCACCACGACGTCGAGGTGGTCGACGACGTAGCCCGGGGCGCCGGTGTTGGTGAGCGTGTGCCGGGTCCGGAGCAGGCCGCCGGCGGTCGCCTCGATCTCGGTGCGCAGCGCGAGTCCGGCCTCCGTGTCGGACGCCTCGATCGTTGCACCCTGCTGCGATGCCGTGAGCGCGTCGGTGGTGAACCCGGTCGACCACGCGCCCGGTCGGTCGTCGCCGCGGTGACCGGCGAGGCCCGGCCGACCCCAGAAGTTGCGGGCCGGTTCGGGCAGCAGCGAGGTCATGGCGGGATCGAAGCGGTCCCGGCCGTCCTGCGGGGGGAGTGGCACCAGCGCGGCGACGTCGGCCGCGGTGAGCGCCGGGTCGACCACGCCGACCCACGCCACCGCCGGCAGCCGGTCGGGGTACTCGACCAGCACCAGGCCGGTCCCGCCCGGTGCCCCGATGAGATGGGCGCTCACGCCGTCAGCTCCTCGAACGCGACGCCGAGCAACGCCCGGCGGGCCCAGAACTGGTGGCCGGGCAGCACGCCCGGCCCGCACGCCGCGGTGCCGATGCCGTTCTGGCCGACGTCGAGGTTGACGTACACCCGGTCGCGCGGGCGCAACTCGACCGCGTGCCGCGCGGCGTCGAGGTCCTCGCTCGTCCAGCGCCGCACGGTGAGGTCGAACCCGCCGGTCAGCTGCAGCCGGGTCGTCGCACCCTGCAACGTCGCCGACTCCACGCCGGTGCGGGTGCCGTTCTCCTGCGGGAAGACGTACGGGGTCTGCAGATCGTCGACCGACGAGCTCCACGCACCGAAGCGCACCGCCGACCGGGTGTCGGGATACGCCTCGCCCGGGCCGTCGCCGCGCCAGGTGACGGTGTCGACGTCACCGGGCAGCGACATCCGCAGCCCGAGGCGGGGCAGCACGCACGGCCACACGCCCCACGGCTCGAACTCGGCGAACAGCTGCAGCGCGTCGCCCTGGGCCGACCAGCGGTAGGTCGTCGTGTAGCCGAGGTCGGCGGCCGCGGGTGCGCTGCGGACCACGACGGTGAACGCGTCGTCGGTGCGCGCGGTGGAGAGCACGCGGTGTCGCAGCCGGTCGAGGCCCGCGGCGCGCCACTGGGTCTCCACCGACACGCCGTGCTCGCCGTGGTCGTTGTCGGTCGGCGCCCGCCAGAGGTCGAGCTGGGGACCCTCGACCTCGACCGACCCGATGCGCACGAGCCGGCCGGACGCGTCGAACCACGACGGGTCCGGCGCGGTGAACGGCGTCGTGGGTCGGTCGGCGGTCCAGCCGTACCGGGCGGCCGGACGCCCCTGGCCGTGTGCCACCTCGTGCCCGGCGGGGACCAGGGCCGTGGCCTCGCGGGTCAGCGCCCGCACGGTGACGATGTCGGAGTCGCCGACGTCCGGCAGCGTCTGGCTCACCGTGGCGTGGGGCAGCACGACCGGCAGGTCGAGCTCGTAGGCGTCGCCGTCGACCCCGACGGTCACCTCGAACCGCAGGTCGTCGAGCCCGGTGTGGTCGCGGCGGTTGAAGACGGTGACCGTTGCACCCTGCACCGTGATCTGCAGCGGGCCGGCCGCGGCGGCGTACTCGAGCGCGCCGGGCGACGGCGTGCGGTCGGGGAACACCAGGCCGTCACAGATGAAGTCGCCGTCGTGGAGTGGCTCGCCCATGTCGCCGCCGTAGGCCCAGAACGAGCCGGAGCCGTCGGCGAGCGGGGCGGCGATGGCCTGGTCGATCCACTCCCAGACGAACCCGCCGGAGACGCGCGGGTGGGCGTCGATCAGCTGCTGGTACTCGACGACGCCGCCGGGGCCGTTGCCCATGGCGTGCACGTACTCGCAGAGTACGAACGGGATCGTGCGACGGTGGCCGTCGAGCGTCGGGTCGGTCGTCACCGGCTCGAGCCCCTGGCCGACCGCGTTGACCTCGTCGGGCGTGGCGTACATGCGGCTGTAGACGTCGACGTAGCCCGAGTCCCAGTCGCCCTCGTAGTGCACCGGCCGGGAGGAGTCGCGGGCGTGGACCTGGTCGGCCATGGCGGCGAGGTTGCCGCCGACACCGCTCTCGTTGCCGAGCGACCACATGACCACAGAGGCGTGGTTCTTGTCGCGCTCCAGCGTGCGGTCCATGCGGTCGAGGTAGGCGGCGGTCCAGCGAGGATCGTCGGAGGGGTTGCCGCGCCAGTTGGCGAAGATGAAGCCGTGCGTCTCGAGGTCGCACTCCAGGACCACGTAGAGACCGTGCTCGTCGCACAGGTCGAGGAAGTCCGGGTGCGGGGGGTAGTGCGAGGTGCGGACGGCGTTGACGCCGAGCCGCTTCATGAGCCGGACGTCCTCGAGCATGACGTCGGCGGGAACGGCCCGGCCGGTCCACGGCGACCACTCGTGCCGGTTGACGCCGCGGAACGTGACGGGGGCGCCGTTGACGCGGAACACGCCGTCGGTCGTCGTCACGGTGCGGAACCCGATCCGCAGCGACACGGTCTCGGTGTCGGTGGCGACCGTTGCGTCGTACAACCGTGGCGTCTCCGCCGTCCACGGTTCGACCTCGAGCTCGTAGGTGCCGGCGGCGTCGACCGCGTCGAGCCCGAGTTCGGGCACCGACAGGCGGGCTCCCGGGGTGGTCTCCACCCGCAGGGTGCCGGACGCGTCGGCGTGCACGAACACGTCGTCGATCCCGCCGGCGGGGCGGGCGAGCAGGGTGACCGAGCGGAAGATCCCGCTCACCCACCACATGTCCTGGTCCTCGAGGTAGCTCGCGGCCGACCACTGGTGCACCCGCACGGCGACCACGTTGCGGCCCGGGCGCAGCAGGGACCCGACCGCGAACTCGGTCTGCAGCCGGGAACCGGTCCACCACCCGACCTCGGTGCCGTTGACCCACAGCGTGGCGTGGGAGTCGACGCCGTCGAAGCGCAGCCGCGCGTCGCCCTCGGGCCACCCGGCCGGCAGGTCGAAGGCGAGGACGTGGTCGCCGGTGGGGTTCTCGTCCGGCACGTGGGGCGGGTCGACCGGGAACGGGTAGCGCACGTTCGTGTACGCCGGCCGCCCCCACGCGGCGTCCGGAGTCAGGGCGTCCTCGCCCTGGAACTGCCAGTGCCCCGGCACCGCGATCTCGTCCCACCCGTCGGCCACGCCCGGGTCGTCGAGGAAGTCGCGGGGCGCGTCAGCGGTGGGGGACAGGCGGAACCGCCACGTCCCGTCCAGCGACACGGACGGCGCGTCGGACCGCAGGCGGGCACGGGCGGGCGCAGCGCCCTCGGACGGGGCGAAGCTGTCGAGCACAGAACTCCTCTGACGAAAGTTGATCAAGACGTTTCTGTCGCTCACGCTCGGCGTGTCACGGCGAAAACGTCTTGATCAACTCGATGGGTGGTGTGCGGGGGCGTGGTGGCTCAGCCCTTGTTGGCGCCGAGGGTGAGGCCCGCGACGAACTGCCGCTGCAGGGCGGCGTAGATGAGCAGGGTCGGGATGACGGTGAGGACCGCGCCCGCGGCGATGAGGCCGTAGTCGGACAGGTACTGACCCTTCAGGGCGTTGATACCCGTGGTGATCGGGAGTCGGTCACCGTTCTGGATGAACAACAGGGCCCAGAAGAAGTCGTTGTAGATGAAGATCGTCTCGAGCGTGGCCAGCGCCGCGATGGCGGGCCGGCACAGCGGCATGACGATCGACCAGTACTGGCGGAACACCCCGGCGCCGTCGACCATCGCGGCCTCGGTCAGCTCGATCGGCAGCGCCCGCATGTAGTTGCTCATGACGAACGTGCAGAAGCCGAGCTGGAACGCGACGTTGACGATGATGATGCTGTAGTAGGTGTTCAGCAGCGATCCGGAGTCACTGACCGTGTACGGCAGGTGGATGGCCTTGAACAGCTGGAACAGCGGAGTGGCCAGCACCTGGGGCGGCAGCATGTTGCCCGCCGTGAACATGATCAACAGCGTGACGTTGAACTTCCAGCTGTAGCGCGAGACCGCGAAGGCCATGAGCGAGGCCAGGAACAACGTCAGCAGCACCGCGGGGATCGTGATGTAGGCGGAGTTGACGAAGTACTTCGCCAGCGTGCCCTGGGTCCACGCCCGGGAGTAGTTGTCGAGGGTGAAACCGCCCCAGCTGAAGTAGCCCTTGGCCTTGGTGACGTCGGAGCTGCGCAGGGAGGTGTAGACCGCCCACAGCAGCGGGACGAGCCACATGACGGCCATGACGGTCAGGAACACGTAGACCGCGCCGAACTTCTGCCGCGGACCACCCTCCCGGCTCTTGCCCACGGGGGTGTCGGCGGATCCGCCCAGTGCACCGCTCTCGGCCTTGCTCATCGCCGTGGTCATGCCGTCTTCTCCTTGCCGAACACCCGCGTGAGGTACGCGGTGATGGGGATCAGCGACACCACGAGCAGGATCACGGCGATCGCCGATCCCACCCCGATGTCGAGGCCTTCACCCTTGAGGTTCTGGATCACCAGCACCGAGAGCAGTTCCAACCCGTTGCGGCCGCCGTTGAGGACGTACACCAGGTCGAAGGCCCGCAGGGCCTCGATGATCGTGATGACGACGACCACGATGTTGATCGGGCGCATCGCGGGGAACACGACCCGGAAGAACGTTTGGGTCGCGGTGGCGCCGTCGATCGCCGCGGCCTCCCGCAGCGACGGGTCGACGCCCTTCAGACCGGCTAGGTACAAGATCATGATGTAGCCGGCGTGCTTCCAGGTCGCGGCGATGAGCGCGGCCCAGATGTTGACGTGGGTGTCGCCGATCCAGTCGATAGCGTGGGGGCCGTCGGCGATCCCCAGGACGTTGTTGATGAACCCGTTCTCCCGGGCGTACATCAGCTGCCAGATGATGCCGACCAGGGCCAGCGAGAGCATGACCGGGATGAAGAACACCGTCTGGTAGATCCGGCTGCCCTTGATCTTCTGGTCGAGCAGCACGGCGAGCAGCAGGCCGAGCGGGGTGGCGATGATCGACAGGAACAGCAGCCACAGCACGTTGTGCCAGACCGCCGGCCAGAACTGCGGGTAGTCGTTGACGACGTAGTTGTAGTTGGACCAGCCGGCACTGCGGATGCCGGACAGGTCGATGCCGTCCCACTTGGTGAACGACAACCCGATGGAGCCGACCGCGGGCAGCCAGACGAGCACCAGCTCGACCAGGGTCGGGATCCCGACCATCACCGACAGCACGACGACGTCGGCGCGGGACAGACGGTGGACCTTGCGTTGACGCGCAGGCTTCAGCTGGATCGGCTCCGGGGTCTCCGGTACCGAGCTCCGGCTGGTGTTCTCGACGGCGGTCACGGCCGGCTCCTGTCGGGTTTCAGCTCTCGGACGCGAACAGCTGCTTGGCCTGCGACTCGACCCCGGCGGTGTCGAAGTTGCCGGTCGAGTAGAAGTTCTGCAGCGCCGGGATCATGACGTTGCTGGCGAAGGCCGGCAGCGAGTCGCGGTCGAGGAACTGGGTGATGTTCTTGGCCTGGCCGATGACCTCCGCCGACTTCTTCTGCAGGGCCGAGTAGTTGTCGGTCGGGACCTTCTTGTTGCCCGCGACGTTGCTCGGGTCCTTCGCGGCGTAGAGCTGCTCCGCCTCGGCCGAGCCGAGGTAGGCCATGAGCTTCATGGCGGTCTTGTTGGAGCCGCCCTTCTTGGTCACCATGAAGCCGTCGATCGGCGCCTCGATGGCGTCCTGGCCCCACTGCGAGTCAACCTCCGGGAACAGGAAGAAGTCGTAGTCGTCGGCGTTGTCGAACTGCTGGGCGACGAACGAGCCGAGCAGGTACATGCCGGCCTTCTCCTGCACGACGGTGAGCGCGGCGTCCTGCCACGTGCGGCCGAGGGCACCGGTGGCGTGGTACGGCAGCAGCTGCTTCCAGTTGTCGAAGACGGCCTTGACCTTGTCGGAGTCCCAGCTCTCCTTGTGGGCCATGAGGTCGACGTGGAACTGGTAGCCGTTGGTGCGCAGGTTCAGGTAGTCGAAGGTGCCCATCGCGGGCCAGCCGTCGCTGTCGCCGAACGCGATCGGGGTGATGCCGTCGGCCTTCATCTGCTTGCAGAGGGCCAGCAGGTCGTCGAAGGTCGTGGGGACCTCGTAGCCCTTGGCCGCCCACACCGACTTCTTGTAGAAGACGGCCCAGGGGTAGTTGTAGTTCGGGACGAAGTACTTCTTGCCGTCGTCACCGGTCGAGGCCTGCGCGAACGCGTCGCTGAAGTCGCCGCCGAAGCTCTCCCACGCCTCGTCGACCGGGGCGACGAGGCCCTTCTTGGCGTAGTAGCGCATGCGGTAGCCCGCGAACCAGGTGAAGGTGTCGTCGGGGCTGCCGTTGAGGTAGTTGTTGATGTTCTCCTGGAAGTCGTTGTGGCTGACGGTGTTGATCTTCACCGTGCTGCCCGAGTTCGCCTTCTGGAAGCCGTCGACCATCGCCTGGATGCCGGCCTTGGGCTTCTCGTCCGACGCGCCGGAGCCCATCGTCGTGCTCCCGCTGCCGTTGTCCCCGCCGCCACTGCTGGAGGCACCGGTGCAGGCCGCCAGCAGCGGCACGGCGCCGAGGCCCGCGACCCCCGCCGCTGCGCCCTTGAGCAGGGTGCGGCGGGAGAGGCCGGTGGGAAGATCAGTGGTCATCGTTGCCCCCTGGTAGATGTCTCAGTCGTCTCGCCCGGTCCGGTGACCTGGGTCGCTTTCCGACAGAACCGATCAGTATTCAGCAGGATCGGACGTCGCGCGTCAAGGCTTGTGGCCGCACTCGGGGTAACGATTACGGCACACAGGCGTCGACAACCGGACATCCCGGGTACACGTGTCGGTGCCTGTGCGGCCGATCGGTGAGGTCCGTGAGGCGAGCGTGAGTCAGTCGGTCGGGTGGGCGCCCGGCCCGGGCACCGCGGTGAACCAGGACGGAGCCCGGAAACCCTCGTCCGCGAACGCGTCCGTGACGCTGCGGGCGGCCGCATCCACCTGGCCCGCGGGGAGCAGGGCGATGACACACCCGCCGAACCCGCCGCCGGTCATCCGCGCCCCCGCCGCACCGGCGTCGAGCAGCGCCTCCTGGGCCACGTCGAGTTCGGGGACGGTGACCCGGAAGTCGTCGCGGAGCGAGACGTGCGAGGCCGTGAGCAGGTCGCCGATGCCCCACAGGTCGCCGCGCTCGAGCCGGGCGACGGTCTCCACCACCCGCCGGTTCTCGGTGACGACGTGGCGGACCGCCCGCCGCTGGTCGTCGTCGTCGAGCCGCGACAGGGTGTCGTCGAGGGTCGCCGGGTCGACCTCGCGCAGGGACGCGAGCCCGAGGGTGCGGGCCGCGGCCTCGCAGGTCGCGCGCCGGTCGGCGTAGGCGCCGTCGGTGAGCCGGTGCGGCGCCTTGGTGTCGAGCACGAGGACGGCAGCGCCCGCCGCGGCGACGTCGAGCGGCACCGGCCGGGTCGACAGGTCCGCGAAGTCCGCCAGCAGCGCCGCGCCGGGCTCGCACAGCAGCGACGCCATCTGGTCGAGTCCGCCGTTGGGCAGCCCCACGTAGTCGTTCTCGGCCTGCCGACTGACCAGGAGCAACTGGTCGCGGTCCAGGCCCAGACCGAGGGCGTCGGACACCGCGGCGGCCACGCTGCACTCCAGGGCCGCGGACGACGACAGGCCGGCGCCGGGCGGGACGTCGCCGTCGACGTGGATGCGCAACGCGGGGATCGCGTCGAGGTGCCCCTGTTCGCGCATCGACCAGAGAACCCCGAGGGGATAGGAGGTCCAGCCGTCGGCACGGGACGGGTCGACGTCGGAGATCGCGACCGTGACGGGGTCGGCCTCCTGCGCGGAGCTCAGGTGGACGTCGTTGCTGTCTGCAACGGTCTCGACGGTGGCGACGCACCCCTGCGGGATGGCGAACGGCAGACACAGGCCGTGGTTGTAGTCGGTGTGCTCGCCGATGAGGTTGACCCGTCCCGGCGCGAACCAGCGCGCGGAACTCACGCCGTCGCCTGGGTGAACGCCCACGCGTCGGCGACCATCGCCTGCAGGTCGCGCTCGGGGTGCCAGCCGAGGACGTCGGCCGCGCGGGCGTTGGAGGCGACGAGCACGGCCGGGTCGCCCGCTCGGCGGTCGTGGTCGACGGTCGGCAGCGCGTGACCCGTCACCGCGCGCACGGTCTCGACCACCTCCAGCACCGAGTTCCCCGAGCCGGACCCGAGGTTGACCACCTGGTGGCGCCCGGCCACGGCGGCGTCCAGGGCGGCGAGGTGGGCCCGGCCGAGGTCGACGACGTGGATGTAGTCGCGGACGCAGGTGCCGTCCGGGGTCGGGTAGTCGCGGCCGTAGACGGCGAGGTCCTCGCGGGCGCCGGTCGCGACCTGCAGGGCGATCGGGATGAGGTGGGTCTCGGTGGTGTGGCGTTCGCCGAACCACCGGCCGTCCTGCTGCAGGGCGCCGGCGACGTTGAAGTACCGCAGGCTCACCGCGGCCAGGCCGAAGGCGGGCGCGTAGCTGCCGAGCGCGAGGTCGACCGCGAGCTTGCTGGCGCCGTAGGGGTTGGTGGGCGCGGTCGGGGCGGTCTCGGGGATCGGCACGAGCTCCGGCTCGCCGTAGGTCGCGGCGGTCGAGGAGAAGACGATGGTCGGCACCGCGTGCAGCCGCATCGCGTCGAGCAGCGCGAGGGTGCCCTCGACGTTGGTGTGGAAGTAGCGGTCGGGGTGCTCGGTCGACTCGCCGACCAGTGACTTGGCGGCGAAGTGCAGCACCGCGTCGACCGGCGGGCCGTCGTCCCGACCCAGCTCGGCCAGCACCTGCGCGGCCTCGGTCACCGGCGCCTGGACCAGGCGGGCGCCCGGGGCGACGGAGTCGGCGTGACCGGTCGACAGGTCGTCCAGCACGACCACCTCGTGGCCCGCGGCGAGGCACTGGGCCCCGACGACGCTCCCGATGTAGCCCGCTCCGCCCACGATCAACAGCCGCATGGCCGTCATCCTCGCACCGGGCGTCGTTCCAACGAAATCCAACACAGTCGACCAGGCGGCCACGCGGGGTCGGACGCGGAGGCGCACCGTCGCGGGCTTCCTGGCACCATCACCGGTGTGACGACGCACGCGCCCGCGCCACGCGTGCCCGTCGCCGCGGTCGACCAGACCGTCATCGGGGTCGTCATCGGTGTCCCCGAGCCCCACGCGTCCGTGCTGTCGTGGTGGCGCCGGCAGGTCGGCGACCCGCAGGCGGAACTGGTCTGGCCGCACGTCACCCTCGTCCCGCCCACGGTCGTTCTCCGTGACCGGCTCGGTGCCGTGGTCGACCACCTCGCGGCCGCGGCGGCCGCCGCGGCCCCGTTCGTCATGCACCTGTCGGGCACCGGCACGTTCCGGCCGATCTCACCCGTGGTCTTCGTCCAGGTCGCCGCCGGGCTCGGGTCCTGCGAGCTGCTCGAGCGCGCCGTGCGCGGTGGGCCGGTCACCCGCGACCTCGACTTCCCGTACCACCCGCACGTCACCGTGGCCCACGGCGTCGCCGACGCCGACCTCGACCGCGCCTACGACGCCCTCGCGGGCTTCGCGGCGCGCTTCCCGGTGTCGTCGTTCCAGCTGTTCGAACGCGGCGACGACGGCGGGTGGGGCCAGCTGGCCGAGTTCGAGCTGACCGGCGGGGTCTGAGACCGGCCGTCCGGGTCCCGCGCGGGTGGGTAACACCGACGCGTGGACAAGCTCAAGGCCCGGTTCGCCGAACTCCGGAAGCGCTACCCGTGGCTGGACCACGTCATCCGGGCCTACGGGCAGTACTCGGCCAACCAGGGTGACCACCAGGCGGCCGCGATCACCTTCTTCAGCTTCCTGTCGATCTTCCCGATCCTGCTGCTGGCGGTGTCGGTGCTCGGGTACGTCCTGGTCGGCAACGACGACCTGCGCGACTCCGTCATCCGGTCCATCACCGAGAACGTCCCCGGCAACTTCATCACGGAGGACACGCTCAACACCGTCATCAACGCGCGCGGCGGCACGGGCGTGGTCGGCCTCGTCACCCTGGCGCTGACCGGCACCAGCTGGGTCGACAACATCCGGTCGGCGATGGAGTCGGTCTGGGGACGCGAGCCGAGCAAGCGCAGCTTCCTCGCCACCAAGGGCGGCGACCTCGGCGTGCTGGTGATCCTCGGGATCACCCTGGCCGTGTCGTTCGCGATCACCGGGCTCGGCACGACGCTGACCGGGTTGATCCTCTCGCCGATCGGCCTCGACGACACCGGGTGGGCCGCGGCCGTCGCCCTGGTCCTCGGCGTGCTGCTCGCGATCGCGTGGGACACCGCCGCGTTCAGCGTCGTGCTGCAGCGCCTCCCGCGCGTCGAGGTCAGTCGCCGGTCGGCGCTCCAGGGTTCGCTGCTCGCCGCGGTCGGGTTCGAGATCATCAAGATCGGGGGGTCGTACTACCTCGGCTCGCTGTCCGGGAACCCGGCGGTCGTCGGATTCGGCGCGCCGGTCGGCCTGCTGATCCTCATCAACCTGCTCTCGCGCTACCTGCTGTTCTGCGCGGCGTGGACCTCGACGTTCGACCGCGAGATGCAGTTGGCCGCCGTCCCGGCCGACGCCGGGGTCGACACCGACGCGGGGCCCTCGACCCCCATCGCGCTGCGCCCGGACGGCCCGTCACCGGCGGCTGTCGGGGCGGGGCTGGTGGGCGCCGGCGCCGCGCTCGGCGCCG